>DAIOWA010000001.1:0-17900 GCA_036758705.1 Pyrinomonadaceae bacterium
TCACAATGGCGGGTGGACGCACAATCGAACGCTGGATGGTAAGTCCGTTTCATATATCAGCGCCTTTTTTGAGGATACACCAGACATCGGGGAGCCGGCGCTCATAACGGAGAACATTGAACAGGTTTTTCGTGGTTCGATTTTTCTTGGTGACGGCTTTGTATTAAATTCAGCGGAGAAAGAGGACTATTGGCGAAACTCGGACAATCGCTCTGTAATATTTCCACTCTTAAATGGTGAGAACATCAATAGTAATCCCGAGCAAGCTGCCGAAAGGGCAATTATCTGCCTTGAGGATTACTATAGTGAAAACGGTGCTTCTGAAAAGTTTCCTGAGCTGGTGGATCGGCTGCGTGAGCGGGTTTTGCCGGAGCGGCTGAAACAGAAAAACCTTGCCGCGCAGAAAAAATGGTGGCGTTATTATCGCTACAACACTGACGGCTATGATCGAATTCGTGAGGCTGGCCAATGTTTTGTCTCCGCTCGAACAACAAAGCATCTCAGCTTTTCGCTTGTTAGTTCACAGCAGGTATTTACTGACGCAGTTAATATTTTCGTGCCCGACCGCTGGGATCTCTACACCGTTGTCCAATCCACGCTGCACGAAGTCTGGGCACGAAAGTACAGCGGAGCTTTGAAACAAGACCTCCGTTATTCGCCGTCGAATTGCTTCGAGACTTTCGCCTTTCCCGGCAACATTTGGGACGAGGAAAATGAAGCACTTGCCGAAATCGGTGAGCGTTACCACGAACACCGCCCCGAGCTGATGCTGTCGCTCTGGCTCGGCCTGACAAAGATCTACAACCTGTTTCACAATCCCGACCTTGCAGCCGAGACCGTCCAGCGGACAAGCGGCAAAGACGAGGAAACGGCCCGCGATGGTTACGCCGGCCTGCTCGAACTCCGCCGCCTCCACGTAGAAATGGACAACACCGTCCGCGACGCCTACGGCTGGCAAGACCTCGATCTCGAACACGGCTTCCACGAAGTCGAAACGCTCCCCGAAAACGACCGCACCCGCTACACCATCAGCCCCACCGCCCGCAAAGAAGTCCTAAAACGCCTCCTCGCCCTAAACCACACCCGCGCCGCCGAAGAGGAAGCGAGGGCCGCCACCGCAAAACCCGTTAAAAAGAAAGGTGGAAAGAAATCGAAACCGGACCCAGCAACAGACGGCGACAACCCGCTTCTATCCGCCGGGCCATTGTTTGAATAGTTCCCCGATGAGTGAACAAATCAAGATAAATGTCCTATACATACCAGACCGGCAAGCCGATGCCGAGCGCCTTCGGGAGGGCTTCAAAAGAAACGGAATTGGTATAAGGCTAGTCGAAGTTGCGGACGATAGATCAAGTACTACCCACCACGGCAAAATCTACTACTTCAAGGCGACTCGGCAAGATCGTGAGTTTGCTCGTAGGGTTGCCGCCGAAATTGCTGCTATCCAGCAGTTTGAGGTCGAGTTACGAAATTCGGGCGATTCAAAGGTCCCAACGCTCGCGATCTGGCTTGCGGGTCAAAGCAACACGGAAACCATTATTCCTCCTCTTAAGAAAACAGAAACAATTTCGGATCTTACGGTCCAGATGGATGAGAAGCATTCCACCGCTCAAGTCTCTGCGGCGGAGGACGCGTCCCGCGTTTGTTCCCGGACGCTCGTGAAATGTCCGAAGTGCGCCTCGCAGGTCCGCTCCGATCGCCTCGAAAGGCATTTGCATCGGCATGCCTATCCCCGCCGCCGCAGTCGAGGGTTTACCCTAGCACCCTATACAAAATGGCCATGGCTGAGTCAGTCAGGAATATCGAAGAGCTCTCGAAAGTGTCGTTATTGCGGAAAAGAGGCTATTTATGGCGATGCGGTTTGCTATCAATGTCAGAGGTGATTCTATCGTGTAGGAATTGCGCGCTATGACGACTGTACGAATTGACTATGCGAGTGAGGACTTCCCGGCCGGCTCGATCGCAAATGGGGCGGGAGTGATCAACACAACCTGGGACGACATTCTCTGGTCAGCAGTCACCGTTGGCCGACCAAATCGAAGTTACGTTTTTCGTCACGGAACAGCTTCCGCATATGAGGCGCTGTTTCGCTGGTCATTAACGCGGATGGCAATCGAGCAAAGAGGTCCAGCTGGACAGCGACTCTGGCGTACCGATGCGGCTCGGACTCTTGATCCATCCGAGAAGGGAGCCGTGAACTACTTCCTCGGCATGACGTTCTGTAAACTCTTTGCTTCCGCGTTGCTTGATACGCCTTGGCTACTCCATCTCGATGTCTTCAGACCAATGTTGGATCCCGTTCTCACCGGAAGATCGAGACCGGACATGGTTGGCAAAACGACCGTTACGGGTAAATGGCATGCGTTCGAGTCGAAAGGCCGAGCCAGCGTCCCGAATGATACGGCGAAGGATAAGGCAAAGGAGCAGGCAGAACGCCTAGTGAAGGTGGACGGTGTAAATTGTGACCTCCACATCGGAGCGATAACATATTTTCGAAATAACATACTCAATTTCTATTGGCGCGACCCGGAACCGCGAACTCTGAAAACTATAGAAGTTGTCGAATCCGATCAAGCATGGGGACACTACTATGCGCCCGTAGTCGGCCTCTTAAATGACCGCCGCGATCAGCGACATTCAACAGACGGTAGAACATCACTAAGAATCGAAGAGGCCGATCTTGAGATCAGCATTCATCCCGACATACAGCCGTTGCTGATGAATGGTGAATGGCTTAGAACCCATCATTTGTGCCTTGAGCTTCAGGGACTGCTCCTCGAAAGCGGCTATAAACCAGATGGCATTTCGATTAAGGCAGGGGAAACATGGAGCCGTCGGTTTAGGGAATTATCCGGCGTTGAAGGATAAGCACGCCTAAGCAAGAAGGAGCTTAAAGTGGAACAGATTCATAATGATGACAATCGCAAATTGACGCCATCCGAAGAAATTCTCGCTGGGATTGCGGATCGAGGCGAAGGAGAACGACGGGACGAATGGCACCTTTATCCACCGGACTCCTGCGACTATTGTCACCGAAGCCTCTCAAATTCGATCTTCTTTGTCGATGGTAAGGTGAAGGACAGTTTTCAGTGGGGAAATATGTGTGCAGAATGTTTCTTTACCTACGGCCGCGAAGCGATTCGGTGGGGAGCGGGCCAACTCTACCAACAAGTCGGCTCGAACGAATGGCTAATGGTCGGAGGCTTCCCAACGGACGAGCCGGAACCATTTTGACCCATATAGTTCCTCGCCCGGAAGCTCGAGCAGATTTTCACTAACGATTCTATGTCTGAACCTGTAATTGACCCAATTGATTTTCCACAGTCTGAACTTGTTATCGGGCTCGTCGCGCCGGTGGGGACCGACACAAAGTTCGTTGTGGACACGATATCTCAACGACTCGAGCGCTTCAGCTACGTTCCAATTCACCTGAAATTAAGCAATTATCTTAAAGATCTTGATTTGGGAGTTCAGATCGACGAGAGTACGCCATTTAAGCGGGTTGACACCCTAATGAACGCCGGTGACGCCCTACGAAAAAAGGTTGGCGGCGGCAATGAAAATATCGACGGCTCGGGCGAGGCACTTGCCCTCATGGCAATCTCTGCAATTCATAAGGACCGACCAATCGACGAGAAATCTAGGGAAGGGAACGATTCACCGATTGCAAGGCCTAAGACTGCATATATCCTTGAGTCGTTGAAACATCCTGACGAGGTTGTTCTATTGCGACGAATTTATGGAGACGGGTTCTTTCTGATAAGCATTTCTTCCTCACGCGAGACGAGACGAGAAAACCTCAAAAGGCGGGGAATGTTCGAGACAGAAGCCGATATCCTTATAGGTCGCGACGAGAATGAGAGCGATCCACTTGGTCAAAAAACTAGGGATGCGTTCCATCTAGCTGATGCATTCATCGACGCAAATGATCTCGCGACCAGTCGCACGCAGATAGAGCGGATACTAGATATTTTATTTGGCGATCGCTATGAGACGCCGAGATTTGCCGAGTACGCAATGTTCCTTGCATTTGCATCAGCCTTTCGATCAGCAGATCTTTCAAGGCAGGTTGGCGCAGCAATTGCATCCGAGACAAATGAAATTCTTGCGGTCGGTTGTAATGACGTCCCTCGGTTCGGAGGAGGCCTGTACTCTAGTGACGACGATGAGGATCACCGGGACCATAAGCTCGGCGTTGACCCAAATGTTCAGAAGCGGAACGAGATCTTCGGCAACATCGCGCAGATGCTGAAGGATAAATATCCAATGGCCGTTGACGGAAAGTCTGTGGAAGAGTTGACGCACACGGTGAAAAGGGATTTGAAGGCAAGCGTTTTGTCGAGTCTTACTGAGTTTGGACGAACGGTTCATGCCGAAATGGATGCGATCGTAAGTTGTGCTAGGAGCGGAATCAGTGTTCGCGGGGGCACGTTATATACAACAACATTTCCGTGCCATAATTGTGCGCGTCATATCATTGCTGCAGGTATCGAAACTGTTGTTTATGTTGAGCCGTATCCTAAGAGTCAGGCTGGAGAATTGCATGAGGATTCGATAGACTTGGAAACGCAGTCTGCGAATAAGGTAACTTTTAAGCCGTTTGTTGGAATCGGATCTCGGCGCTTCATGGACTTGTTTTCGATGGGAATGAGTTCAGGTTATCCAATTGAAAGAAAGTCCAACGAATCCGGTGAAAAATTAGATTGGACGCCTGAGGCCGGTCGCCTAAGGGTTCCAATGCTACCTACGTCATATATCGAACGCGAGCGCCTATCAATACAGAAACTGGACAAACTTGAGGAGGAAAGTGATGTCGATAAAGAAACGGAAGGACACTGAGGAGAACCGTGCTTTTTGGGCATTTGTTGAAGAGACTTCAAGAAGTGTTGAGGAACACTTTCCAGCTTGGAAACGCGGAGATGCCTCTCAGGAACATTCCAACGGTTCGAACGGGAATAACTCTCGAAACCTATCTTCGTCTAGCGGCGACCCCGAAAAGGTCATGAAGTGCGACTAGTGATTTCGTGTAGGCCCTAGTTTCGTACCCATTGAATAACCCCACGTCGAATC
The DNA here is from genome assembly GCA_036758705.1 of Pyrinomonadaceae bacterium. Classification (GTDB taxonomy): domain Bacteria; phylum Acidobacteriota; class Blastocatellia; order Pyrinomonadales; family Pyrinomonadaceae; genus OLB17. The sequence continues at coordinate 5,071 of DAIOWA010000001.1, forward strand.
CAAAAATGACTCCGACAGCCCTCCGTTCGCCAGACGGATGGATCGACTGTTAAGGTCGAGTCCCAGTGTCTTTCTATTCGCCACCTAGGTCGGGTCTCGGGCAGTAGGTTCAACTCAATATGTTGCTCGCAGCCGCACGGACAAATGAGGACAAGGCCCCAATCATTGACGGCACCAAGGACGTAAAGCTTCGCAACCAGAGGCTCACCGTTTATTTCTTCGCAACGGACTGTTTCAAATGGTTGTTTCTTGCCCTGTAGGTAATTAATCGCCCGCCGTAATTGATATAGAATATTCATTGTTTACTCAATGCAGGCATATCAAGCGGCGGATTCACATCGCCACGTCCCAAATGTCGCTCTAATATTTCGCATGGTTCGCTCTCGGGTTCTTTGACGACCAAGGTTTCCATGAAGTTATAACGAACAACAGTGCAATCTTCGCTGGAACAAGAGCGAAACGGGTGCAATCGTGCAAGAAATTCATTTACGGCCAGGCCGGCAATTGTAGCATTCACGCTAATCACCGCCGGTGCTTGCTCGTCCACGCCTTCGATATAGTTAACTTTTCGGCGTTCTTCGTATTCGCCCGGGTTGGTGCGTTTTAGTCCCTCCGCCTTAACCCGATCCATACCGTAGGCTCCACGACTATAAAGACTTGAGCGCCCAGACTCAACATAATGCACCGCGCCGCTGGCTTCATCAATTCCGCCCGTTCCATCAGCAGAAAGATGAACCCCAAGATCGAAATAGGGTATGACATAAAATGTTGCCAGCCGATTCAACAGGTGTCGGCCTTCCGCTGTGTCCATGCAGCCAAATACCACATCGCATTCCGCCACCTTTTGGACCACCCCTGGCTCGAAAAGATTTTGAGTAATAGCCTCAATCTTGGTATCTAGCCCGTGAGATTCTATCGCGGCCTTGATTACATCAGCCTTGAACTTCCCGACATCAGCCAGTGTCGCGTTAACTATTCTGTTGAGGTTACGCCTTTCGACTCGGTCGTGATCGATGAGTAGAAGCGTTCCTACGCCTAATCGCGCCAGAAGCTCTATCACGACACTTCCCGTACCCGAACAGCCAACCACGCCGATCCGAAGGTCGCGCAGTCGAGTCGTCGTACCTAATCCGAATAGTTGCTCGTTCGCCTCGAAGGATGGGTTTTGTGTTTCGTTTCCTCCATTTTGGTCGCGCCAAAAGGCCAATTCACTTCCAACTACGGCGACTTGGCTCAGCTGCTTCCACTCCGAACTTCTTCCGAACATTCGTCCTGTCGGAAGCATCACCAAGCTCCCGTTAGGAGTCGAGTCATTGGTCCAATCCTCAACCGCTCTGAATACTTCCGTGTCCGATTCATCGTCGGTCGGAGAGAACTTTTCGTAGATTGCGGTGTGTGAATGAACCTTTAAGACGGAAAAGCCTCGTTGCTTAGCTTTGTCGAGAATTGGCGGCAGGACGTCGGATTTCCAAGTAACTCTATTTGGGTGGCGATCGCAGATATCGTAAGGGACCAATATGACTTCGTGAGAAAGAAAGATCGCTCCCGTCGCAGTATTCCGCCTGCCGCATAAAATGAACGCGGCTGCTTCCAGACCATCGCCAGGGAAAAGATGCGCCCGCAGTTCGTTGTAATGTCTGCCGGAAATCCGTAATCGGTAGTCAGTCATTTTTTTAACTCCAACTCGAGAAAGGATCTTACGTAGAGTAAATGCGTTTCGATGTTATCGAAGCTCGGTCGCCATTCGCTGCCTTCTCGATGTCGTGACCATCTCTGCCACGCTTTTCCATCAAGATGATGATCCGAAAGGGCATTGATTCCTTTGCCGTCAGATCGCGATAGGTGAGGCATAAAGTAGGCCATATCGATCTGTGCGTCTGGGTACATTGGATCGATCAACAGGGCGATGGCGGCACTGCTATGATTAAAGCCAGCGGGAAGCTCGAAAGGATCAAGAAGAACCCATTGGCTTTGCCCCTCGATAATTGCTTCCCATGTTGGGTAGGCAAAGTCGAGAAATGTCCGGTCGATCTCGGCAAGTTGGAACGCCCGTCGAGGCATCAGTTATTGCCCTCCGTATTCGCTCTCTTCAAAGTTGTGAAACGCTCTACGCCCGGCTTCGTCAGGTCAACCTTTTCGTCGGCCTCGATAGTTTTAGTCTGACTGCCCCGGACGTGTTGGTATAGGTTATATTCCTCAGGTTTCTTTCCGGCGATCGCAAGGATTTGCCGACCGGTCATTACGGCCGGATCGACGGTGTAGTTATCCTTGTCAATGCGGATCTTGTATTTGCGGCCCGGCGGAACTTTCTTCCCCGCTTTTGAATATTCCTCGATATCGATTACTTCAATCTCGATTGTCTTGTTTTCTTTGTCCATTGTATTTACAATCTCCTTGTCTAACATCTCGTGCAGAAATCGGCGGTTGTCCGCTGAATTCTGCTTACAGCCTAGAGAAAAAAATTTAGAGTGTCAACTGTTTTTCGTCACCCTTCTTAAAAAACTTCTCAATTCGAATTCGCGCTACCACGGGATTCACGTCGAAAGTATCTGCTGCAACTCGGATTGCACCGTCGCGCTGGTTTTCCGGTAAAATCGCCACCTGAAACACGCCCTTCCTTTCGAGGAACGGTTCAATGAAAGCTAGCAGGAGATCCTTAGGCATCAGCAAAGCTCCGATTGCCTTATTCGCCTGCACTTCCCACCAACGGCCGTCGTAGCCCGATCTTGGCCGTACCCCATCCCCGTCCCGACAAAGGATTTTTTCTCGCGACACATCAGGATCATTTGCAAACAAGCCGCTATGATTGAATTCCAAGCAGAAAAGGTGGGTATGCATCAGCCCATGTCCGGCTTCATGGGCGAGGGTTGAACTGATGCGCCGGTCGGATGCGACACATTGTTCCGTTGCCTCGGCGATGTGTACGGACTCAACCCCCGTTGAACCGAACGCCGTGAATCCCAAGACGCCTGCGTCGAGCGGCTCATAAATGACTGGTGCGCCGAATCGTTTTTCCACAAAACGGTCAATCCGTACTTTCCCCGGTTGATCGGGCATGAAGCCGCTATCCCGTAGAGCGTCGGAACATATTTGCTCGACCTCATCATCTGAGTAGTACACACCTTCTGAAAAGGGTCCAGTTGCCGCGCGGTACGTTCTCACTTCTTCGTCTTCCTCGTTTTGTCATTTGCCAATTTCAGAAGGTCTTCCGGCGAGACATCCGCATCCAAAAGTCGCCTAAAAGCGAATCCCATGCTTGGATTCGACATAGCCCGCCGCTTCATTTCTTCAACAGCCGGTCGCATATCATGCTCCTTCAGTTCCGAGAAATCTGTCTCTAATGCTTTTGCTATATCCCGTAGAACCTGATCCGAAGGATGCCGTCGTCCAAGTTCAATATCAGACAAGAACGCTGGAGAGATGTCCCCTGCCGCTTTGCATAGTTCCCGAAGTGAGAGGTCCCGTTCATCACGAAGCTCTCTAATTCGCTCGCCCAAACTTTTCATGGCGTCAGCTTACGCTAGCAGACACCTGCCCGTCAATGTTTCCTTATCACGTTGAATTAACGAATGTGTGCTAGCAGTCTCGGTCTGCCGAGCCGCAATTCGGTTATTACTCACGATCTTGAGATTAGGAATACACACGCTCGCGATAATGTGATCTAAATATATCTCACGCCAAAACGCGTATATCCGACAAGGTATGGAGGACTGGAGATCCGTCCCCGCTTCGATGAATGTATCGAATAAGCCTTGGCCGGTTTCGTTCCGGAAACTATGAGGAGATTGCAAATTTGGGAGCGTTCTAGGCAGAACTGAGCGACAATAAAAATGCATACTTTCATGCTGTATTGCCTCGTTCCAGACTATCGTAGCTGACGAAATCTCGCCGCATAAACGGTCGAAAAAGAGAAAAATAAGCGGCGGCCAGGGTGTGGGATTCGGGTGGTTTGTCATCTGGATCAGAAATGAACCAGTTGCTTGCCTGGGTGTATGACGGGATAGGCGTGTTTTCGTCGGTGGTCAGACCCAACGAGGCGTGTTTGCGGTGGCTCTCGCGTGTCAGAGTCTGACGGGCAATTTGTAAACTTTGTAATTTCTCTAACGGCACGTTGTTTGCACTATTTGCGTTGAGTGGTCCTTCTGACAAGAGGGACTGTTGTAAACGCAAATGGAGTAAACGATGAGAGCAGACGAGAAAGAAAAACTCCTTAAGGAAATCGAGAAAACAGAAGATGCCGAAGCGACGCGATCGATGTACTTTCGCGTGGGCAAAACTGCGCACAAAGCGATCACGGAATTGGCGGCGATCAGCGGTGTGAACAAGTCCGAGGTCGTTCGGAAACTCGTGACCCGCGGACTCACCGGCAACGACATTGAGATCGCGAAGGAAAGTCACACGGTAAAGCTCGATTGGCTGGTGCGAGAAAGCAAGCGCAGACGGAAGGATGACGAGGATCTGAAGACCTCCATCAATGCGATTCGTGAACGGATCGATTGGATCGAAAGTTCGGAACTGGAAACATCTCAGACCTTTCGAACACTCTTGCTCGAAATGTACAGCGTGCTGCTTTCGATCTTCTGGGCCGAACGCCAATCGATGTCGAAGCTGATCAAGCTTACAGCTTCATCGTTTCATGACGTCAAGAACCCGGACGATACAGCGTCATTAGAGATGGCTAACATGCTCTCTTCTTCCGTCAAAGATCTGGATAATCTCGCCCGTTTCCACAACCTCAAGATCGGCCCAACCTTCGGTGACGAACTTTATAACGGGACCAGGGTCGAACGCCTTCGCAACTTCGTCGCTGATAGCCGACGAAAGAGAGCAGAGTAAAAGAAATGAGAGTTATCGTATGCGTGCAGCCTCAGAGTGCGAGCACTCGAGGTTTGGTCCACTATATCGCTCACTCAAAGATCGATCCTACGCGCGAGTCCATCGGAAGCAGAAACCTATTCGATGACCGATCTGATCTTGTAAATGTAGAGCAGGCGAACTTCTCATTGAAGCTTGGAGTCTCAACGCACCGACCAAAGAATGAGGATCTGTTTCACGTTGTGATCTCGTTCCGGCCAGAGGATTTTCAGAAGCTCGGTGTGCATGAAAAGGAACGTCAAAAATCGCTTCGAGAGATCACCCGCGAGTCGATGCGAAATCTTGAGAAAACTGTCGGAACGGAGTCGCTAGATTGGGCAGCAGCAATACATCGAAACACCGACAATCCGCACGTGCATATCGCGATCAGTAAGCACTTCCTCTCGCTCGAAAAAGGCAAGCGCGAGATGCTCAAACGCATACCGACTTCAGCGCTGCCTCATTACGAATTAGTAGACCACAAGAAGATCTTCGTCCCGGGTGTTTTGATGGAGACAGCAGCGAAGTCAATGGACGAGATAATCGCCCGAAATCCCGTGAAAGAATTGGCGAGATCTGAACACGAACCGGCTGCCGAGAAGATGCCCGAAAAGTCACCGGCTCAACAGCCCATCGCGCAAGAGATCCGGAAGCCGAAACAACACATCCACGAGATCATCCATACCAGATAGTCTCGAAAATTCACCGTAACAAAAACGCACCAGTGGTCGGTAAATCTACCAACATTGGTGCGTGAATCATCCACCACAACCATGAAAACAACACTAACCGTTACGGCACATTCCTTGCCGTACAAAACCAATGGAGGTTTTTCAATGAGCGAACATGTAATCGACAGATTTGCTTTCTCGATCGAGGAGCTCGCGATGCTTACCGCGCTATCTGCGCCGAAGATCCGCAAGGACATTCGGGAAGGCCGGCTCAAGAGCCTGAAGAAAGGACGCCGCCGACTCATTCTCAAAGACGAGGCGATCCGATATATCAACGAGGACGATTCCGTCGAAACGGAAGAAAAAGAAGCGGAAGACAGGTAGATAAGGGGAGCTAGATAAAGGTCTTCGAAGGAACGCGGATTGCACCCGCGATATTGGCGGACAGCTTCGGAGGCCTTCGCACTTGAGTCCGCCACCTTTTGGCTTTCAGCACCGAACCCGAGGAGAGGCATTCGATGGCAGTCTTCAAAAGAGGTAAGTGGTGCTGGATGGACGCGGTGGTGAATGGCCACCGTTATCGGGAGCCTTTGGGAACGACTGATTCCAGAAAGGCTCCCACACTCGAACGCGAACGCATCGCGCAACTCAAGGACAAGGCACCCGACCCGACCAGCCGAAGTAAAGCTATCGCTTCGATGTCGATCGCCGAGGCCGTCAAAGCCTACATCACTGAAAGGTCCGCACAAGTTTCGCCAAGAATGGCCGAATACTGGCGTGACCAATGCAAGCCGCTATCGAACTCAAAAGCTTTTGGCGATGTGAAACTTTCAAAGATCACATCGGCGATGATCGGAGCTTATCAATCCGAACGACTCGCACAAGGCCGAGCCCCGAAGACCATCAACGGCGAGGTCTCTGTGCTACGGCAACTGTTAAAGCACGCCCGCATCTGGTATCGCTTCCAGGAAGATTACAAACCCATCCCAAACACCAAGCCGCCTACGGGTCGGGCGCTAACGACAGAGGAAGCCGCGAAGCTGTTCGAGGTTGCCAAGACCCGACCCGATTGGACCTACGCGTATGTCGCCGCGACGCTTTCGTTCTATTGCGGAATGCGGGCCTGCGAGATACGCGGGCTGCTTTGGAAGGACGTTGACTGGAACAATCGTCTGATCTCAATCAGACGTTCGAAGACGCCGGCCGGTTGGCGAACGCCCTCGTTGAACACAACCTGTCACGACGCTCTTAGAAAACTTTTCGAAGAAGCTTCCTTGCTCGGAGCTGCTGAACCGGAACACTACATCTTCCCTTGGCACGGCCGCGAGCAACGTATAAATCCGACGAAGCCTATCAGCTCCTGGCGAACCGCGTGGCGATCGATCCTAAAAGCAGCCGGCTTGAAAGGAGTTCGATTCCACGACGGACGACACACTGCGATCACTACACTCGCCGAGAAAGGATTGCCCGACTGGGTGATACAAGCTCAGGTCGGCCACGTCGATCCGCAGATGATGAAAACCTACAGCCACATCCGCCGAAAAGCCCTCAACGAAGCCGCCGCGGCCCTCGAACCAAATCCGATCTCTGAATCTGAAAACGAATCTTGAAGCCGAAACCAGAAGAGCAAGATTGGATCTCTTGCTTAAACCGGAACACTGTACTGAACAGTATAGTGCAGTAATTTAGTATAGTCCTTAGCCTTTAGAGGAAGCCCCATATCCCAGCGAAGATTTATGGTGTCAGCTTTTTCGAACTCTGGACGAATAAAGATAACTCAGGCACATCTGGGAAAACGGATCGTCGAAACAAAGGCCGGAATGCCCTGAATTATTGGCTCAAAAATTTGTGACTTGAAAGTCATGTCACAATCCATGTCACAAAACGCAAAACGGGAGCCCTTTGGCTCCCGTAAGTTATTGAATCTATTGGCTCCGCAGGTAGGACTCGAACCTACAACCCTTCGGTTAACAGCCGAATGCTCTGCCATTGAGCTACTGCGGAATAATGGCAAACGCCCGGGGTTCGGGCGAACCTTAAGATTAGGAATTTCGCGTGTTGTTGTCAAGCTTTCGCGGTGGGGCTTTTCAATCGGCGGATGGTCGCATAGAATGCTTTGACGCGACCGATTATGAGCATCCCACGATACCTTACAAAATCCCGATTCAAACTCGGCCTCGAATGTCCGACGAAGCTGTATTACACCGGCAAGCCCGACGTATACGCCGATCAGAATTTTGACGATCCGTTTTTGAGAACGCTGGCCGACGGCGGTTTTCAAGTTGGTGAACTGGCGAAGTTTTACTTTCCGAACGGAACTGAGATCGGCCGCGGAGATTATTCGGCCACGGCAGAGCAGACTCGGGCCCTGATCGCAGCGGGCGACTGCACGATCTACGAAGCCGCATTCCTCACCGGTGATCTATTTATCTATGCCGACGTGGTCGAGCGTCGAGGAAATACGCTGAACGTTTACGAGGTTAAGGCGAAGTCGATCGACCCGGTGAATGACAGCTTTCTGACGGTAAAGGGGAATGGAATTCTCAGCAAGTGGCAGCCCTATCTCCACGACATCGCGTTTCAAAAGATCGTCGTCCAGCGAGCCTTTCCTGATCTGGAAGTTAAAGCTCACCTTGTACTCGTCGACAAGACGAGCAAGTGTCCAACCGACGGTTTGAACCAGAAGTTTCGCACCAAGCGGATCAATGGCCGCACCACGGTCGTCACGACCGCGCCGACCGCCGAAGATCTTTCCCAGCGCATTCTACACACGGTGAACGTGGACGAGATCTGTGACGGGATCTATGCGGGCAGGTATTTCGAGAATGAGAATGGCATGTCGTTCGAAGGGACGATCGACGCATTCGCGGCGGCGTATCGCGAAGACCGCAAACTCACGCCGGTGTTGTCAAAGGGCTGCCGCGATTGCGAATTTAGGACGACTAGCGAAGACGAAGCCGCAGGACTAAAGAGCGGATTCAAGGAATGCTGGTCATCGGAATTTGACTGGACGGACGGACATTTCGATCAGCAGTCGGTACTTGATATCTGGAACTTCCGGGATAAGGACAAGCTGATCGACGCGAGACGCGTCACGCTGCATCAGATCACCGACGACGATCTCAAGCTAAAGGACGACGGAAAGCCCGGATTGTCGTCGAGCTATCGGCAAAAGATGCAGGTTGATAAGGCCCGCAGCGGCGACGACACGCATCATCTTGATCGCGAAGGCCTTTCCGCCGAGTTCGCGAAATGGACGTTTCCACTTCACTTTATCGACTTCGAAACCTCCGCTCCGGTGATCCCGTTCAGCCGCGGTCGCCGTCCTTATGAAGGCCTCGCGTTTCAGTTTTCGCATCATATCGTGCTCGAAGACGGCACGATTGAACATCGCGGAGAGTTTCTCCACACCGAGCCGGGCGTGTTTCCGGCTTACGATTTTCTCCGGGCGCTGAAAGCCGATCTCGAAACGGACAACGGCACGATCTTTCGCTACGCGGCGCACGAGAATACGTTCATGAATCGCATTCACGAACAGATCACCGCCGCCGGAAACGTCGACGGAGCGGACGAACTGATCGTTTTTATCGAGAGCATTTCAAAGTCGAAAGAAAAGGCCGCGATCACGTGGGAAGGGCCGAGAAATATGGTCGATATGCTCGAACTTGTGAAGCGGTTTTACTACGATCCGTACACTCGCGGATCGAACTCCATCAAGCAGGTCCTGCCGGCGATACTGAACAGCTCAAAGTATCTGCGGGACAAATATTCGCAGCCGATCTACGGTGCCGAGGGCGGTATCAAGAGCCTTAACTTCACGGACTGGACGTGGGTGAAGACCGAGAACGGCGTGGTGCTGGATCCGTACAAGCAGCTTCCGAAAATGTTCGACGGCATCTCCGATAAAGACTTCGAAAAGCTGATGAGCGATGAGGACGAAATGCGGGACGGCGGGGCCGCAATGACGGCCTACGCGAAATTACAGTTTGAGGAAATGAGCGAATACGAACGCGACGAGATCCGCTCTGCCCTCCTCCGCTATTGCGAACTCGACACACTCGCGATGGTGATGATATATGAAGCCTGGCGGGAGATGCTGTCAGAACCGTAAGTGGTAGCGACCGGGTAAGTTACTGTCAGAACCGGGAGCGGGAGCGGTAGCGACTGGGTAAGTACGATAGAACGTATGGCAAAAGCTAAACTGCAAACCCAAGAAACGGATGCGAGCGTTGACGATTTCATCGCTGCTATCGAGAACCCCGTTCGCCGTGCGGACGCTGAAAAAGTACTCGCGATGTATAAGCGCGTCACCGGCGAAGAGCCAAAGATGTGGGGACCGGCGATCGTCGGTTTTGGCAACGGCGTCTTGCGATATCCCGACGGCCGCGAGATCGATTGGATGCTCGCCGCATTCTCTCCGCGAAAGCAGAATATGACACTCTACGTCATCTCCGATTCCCCCAAACAACCGGCACTCCTCGCCAAACTCGGCAAACACACGACCAGCGTCGCCTGCCTCTACATTAAGAAGCTGTCCGATGTGGACGAGAAAGTTCTTGAGGCAATCGTGAAGGACGCTTACACCTACGACGCGAAGAAGAGCAAGTAAAGTGCGTGAGCGAGTATTTTTGTTGTCATCCTGATTGCGGCTCCTGTAAATTGGAGAAGTGAACGATTCATCCCGTATTAAGATTGGCGTATTTCTGGCGGCTCTTGCAGTTGGGTCCGTATTCGCTTTATGGATCTCGAAGCCGCGGACGCAGCATCTCAGGGAGACGGTCGACGCACACGCTCCAGTGCCTGAGCTTTCCAGGCCTAAGATTCGTGTTCTGGCTGAAAACTCTCCTATCGTTTTTGATAGAGATCTAGAGACCTCACTCCAAAAGCAAAAGCCTCCGATCGTGATATTGGAGTATGTTATGCCAAATGAATCCTCCGTTGACCTACGCCTGTCTCGCGAAACGAGGCAGGATATCGAAAGGCTATGGAGGAAAAGCATGGACAGTTCGCTCGCAAATATCAGAGCGGTCGACCGTGAGTCTCGCATAAGAGTAGACGCAAATTACATTAACGATACTGCGATCTTCATTTCCGAACTTGAGCAAACATCAGTGTCAACCCCAGTCGGGATCAAACGATTGGAAGGCGAGGCTGGGATGGTGGCACGAACCATCAACGAGCTAGCGATCAGGCGTTTTCTCGAACTTCACGAAATGAATAAGTCGGTCCGTGAACGGTCAATTGAGACCTATGTTTCGCAGTGATCGCTCCACCCCGTATAATCGTTCCTTTAACGATACGGAACCCGGTCGCTACCGCTCGCGGTTCTGACAAAGGAGCGCACCTCTCTTGCAGCACGAACTCATACTCATTCTCGATTTCGGATCGCAGTACACGCAGTTGATCGCACGGCGAGTGCGGGAGCAGGGCGTTTATTGCGAGATCCATCCGTTTCATCTGGCGGCTGAGGCGATCGCGGCGAAGAAGCCGAAGGGAGTGATCCTTTCGGGCGGGCCGTCGAGCGTGACCGATGAGGACGCGCCGAGAGTTGAGGCAGATTTCTACGACAAAGTGAATGCGCCGATCCTCGGCATCTGTTACGGAATGCAGATGATCGCAGTTGACCTCGACGGGCGAAACGAGCCGGCTGCGAGGCGCGAATACGGCCACGTGAAGGTCAAAGTCCTGAGCGGAGCAACCAAGCTTTTTAACGGACTCCCATTCGAACTCGACGCGTGGATGAGCCACGGCGATCACGTAACTGAAATGCCGGCCGGCTTTCAAATGACCGCGACGACCGGCGACGTTATCACCGGAATGGAGAATGACGAACGCGCTATCTATTGCGTTCAGTTTCACCCCGAGGTCTCGCACACACCGCTCGGTAAGGAAGTGTTGAGAAACTTTCTGTTCAACGTCTGCGGATGCAAAGCCGACTGGACGCCCGCGAGCTTTATCAAGGACGAAGTACAGCGAATAAGAGACATCGTCGGCCCGACCGATCGCGTCGTATGCGGCTTGAGTGGTGGCGTCGATTCCACCGTCGCAGCCGTTCTTGTTCACGAAGCGATCGGCGACCGGCAAACCTGCATCTTCGTCGATAACGGTTTGCTCCGTTATCGCGAGTTTGAAGACACGCTGCAAGTATATAAAGACAACCTTCAACTCAACGTCATCGGCGCCGACGCTTCGGAAGATTTCTACGTGGTGCTCAAAGATGTCGTCGATCCTGAACTAAAACGCAAAGCGATCGGGGCAAAGTTCATCGATGTGTTCGACGCCGAAGCCCAGAAGATCGGCGATGTGAAATGGCTTGTACAGGGAACGCTGTATCCGGACGTGATCGAATCCGTGTCGCTTCGCGGTTCGTCGGTGACGATCAAATCGCACCACAACGTCGGCGGCTTGCCGGAAAAGATGAACCTCAAGCTCATCGAACCGCTGCGTGAGCTATTCAAAGACGAGGTCCGCAACATCGGCCGCGATCTCGGAATCCCCGAGATGATCCTCGAGCGCCATCCTTTCCCCGGCCCCGGCCTCGGCGTTCGCATCCTCGGCGACATCACTCCGGAAAAAGTAGAGTTGCTGCAGAAAGCCGACCGCATCTTTATCGAAGAGCTTCACAACTTCGGCCTCTATAAAGAAGTCTGGCAAGCGTTCGCCGTGCTGCTGCCTATCCAATCGGTAGGTGTCATGGGTGATTTCCGCACCTACGAAAAGACAGTCGCTATCCGCGCGGTCACCTCCACCGACGGCATGACCGCCGACTGGGCCCGCCTCCCCCACGACTTTCTCGCGAAGGTCTCCTCCCGAATCACCTCCGAAGTCCGCGGCGTAAACCGTGTGGTTTTTGACATAACCTCAAAACCACCGGGGACGATCGAGTGGGAGTAGCTGAGATCTCTGAATTTCAAATCTCAAATTTCAGATTTCAAATTTGAACTTGATCGCAGGATTTCAAATTTCAAATTTGAAATAACCAGAGAAAAAGAATGAAATACAAAAATTTCGAAGATCTTCCCGTCTGGAATGCCGCTATCGAATTTGCTCTCGAAGTTTTTGATCTCACCAATAGAGCAGATTTTCGCGGTCTCGGCGATCTTAAAAATCAGTTGGAGCGCGCGGCTGTGTCGATATCAAATAACATCGCCGAAGGCTTCGAACGCGGAACTAACAACGATCTCATCCATTTTCTTTATATTTCAAAAGGTTCCGCCGGTGAATGCAGATCGATGCTGCGGATCTGCGAACGATCAAACAAGTTCTCAAATTTCAGATCTGAAATTTCAAATTTGATATTGCGTT
>DAIOWA010000002.1:0-17281 GCA_036758705.1 Pyrinomonadaceae bacterium
ATCAGGCAAACGTCTTTCTTAAAATCCACCTCCGTCTGCGTGAACCAACGACCCTCGACGACGACCTCCGTCTCAGCTCGGGCAATTTCAGGCAGCGTTCCGCTGAGTTGGATATTTTGCGTCTGTTTCCCGTTCGCCGAAACGATTGTAGCGTTACCAAAGAATCCGCTTGAAACATTCAGGAACGGTACCGCGGTATCAACCTCAGAAAGCTCTCGCAATGCCAAGGCATCGTCCAGAGTAAGGTCGGGACGCATTCGCTCTTCTCTTGTCGGTCGGCTGAATCGTACGCCCGAATCGATCTTGGTAACAAAGATCGAACGCGTGCCGAATGATTTGATCTGTTGCTCGAAGGCGAGGCCGATACCGGAGATGATCGACGAGATGATCATCACCGTCACGACGCCTACCACGACACCGATAATCGTCAGAAACGAGCGCAGTTTATTGCCCCGCAGCGTCGCGAAGGCCATCTTCAAATTCTCTAAAAATCTGCTCGCCGCTAGTCTCATTAATCTGCCCTCAATGCCTCGATCGGATCAAGCTGAGCCGCCTTCCATGCCGGGAATAGTCCTGCTAGTATTCCGACCACACCGGATACGCCGATAGCGAGGACCGCTGCCCACCACGGGATGCTCGTCGGGAACACGAAAACCGAGATTGCCGTGCTGATCGAGTAAGCCAATATCAACCCGATCGCACCGCCCAGCGCAGCCATCGTTGCCGATTCGAATAAAAACTGCCGCAAGATATCGCCCTGGCGTGCTCCGAGAGATTTTCGGATCCCGATCTCTTTGGTTCGCTCGGTCACGGCGACGAGCATAATATTCATGATTACGATTGCTCCAACGACCAACGCAATACCGGGAACAACGAGCAAAACGGTTGCAAATACCCCGGTGATTCCACCGATCAAACTGCTGATAGCGTCGGGAGTGACGAGGCCGAAATCATCTTTCTCGCCCACCGGAACCTTCCGCTTGATCCTCATCAGCGTTCGTACTTCGTCAACTGCATCCTCCAGTTTTACGTTGGGTTTAGCGGTGGCCACAAAAAATGGGGCACGATTTCGACGCAGTCCGCCGAAGTTCGCTCCGAATGTTTTGATGGGCAGTTGAATAAACGCGTCCTGCGACTGGCCAAACACTGAACCCTTCGCCACCTGTATCCCGATGATCCGATAAGGGATTCCAGATATCGTCAACTCGTTTCCTAAGGCATCGCCCGCCGGAAACAGCTTCGTCGCCACATCCGCTCCGACAAACGCGACACGCATCGAGTTGTTATTCTCTACCTCGGTAAAATACCTTCCCGCCTCGATCTCGACGTTATCGATCTGTCCGATGATCGGCTCGACCCCTGTGATTTGCACACTCTGGAGACTGGTTGAACCGCGGCGGATGTCCCGGCCCGTGTTTCCCGCCTTAGCACCGATATGCTCGATCAACCTGGCATTTGCCTTGATGAAATCGAGTTCGTCGAAAGACAGTTCCTTGTTTCTCCGCTGCGCGGCCGCGATCGTATCGGTATCTTTGAAATCTTCAAAATTAAACCGCTGGATCGTAATTACAGGTGAACCGATGCCGGCGATCTTTTCGTCCACATATCCGCGAAATCCGAGCAGAAGCGATAGGACGACCATAAAGGCGGTCATCCCGATGATCATCCCGAGCAGTGTCAGGAACGAACGAAGCTTATGCGCGAATATAGCGTCGATCGCAAGTCTTAATGTCTCCGTCAGGTTCATGCTTACTTAAGTATAACGCCTGCGACATTTACGCAGAAGCTACCTCAATAGTTTAGATGCTCGGATGTAGGATGCGCGTAATGAATTGTAAAGATAAGCTAAACGAAATAAATACAAAACCCTGCCGGCGGACTCTACCGCCGGCAGGGACAGAAGGAAGGAATGCCCTCGATCATCAATTCATTTCATCGCTCTCGATCTTACCGTCGCGGATGGTTATTACACGGTGGGCCCGCTCGGCGATGTCGTGTTCGTGTGTGACCAGGATGATCGTGTTGCCTTCTTCGTGAAGCTTTTCGAACAGCTCCATGATCTCGTAGCTCGTTTTCGTATCAAGCGCTCCGGTCGGTTCGTCGGCGAGCAGGATCGACGGATGATTCACGAGAGCTCTCGCGATCGCAACACGCTGTCGCTGACCACCAGAAAGTTCGTTCGGCTTGTGGCCGACGCGATCGCCAAGTTCGACCGATGCAAGGGCCGCCTGAGCCTTCTCATGGCGCTCACCGGCACGCATGCCGGCATAGATCAACGGAAGCTCGACATTATGCAGAGCTGTTGCTCGAGCCAGCAGATTGAACGTCTGAAAAACGAAGCCGATCTCTTTGTTGCGGATCCGAGCCAGTTCGTCGTCAGACATCTCCGAAACGAGGTTTCCGTTGATCCAGTAATCACCCTTCGTTGGCGAATCAAGACAGCCGATCAGGTTCATCAACGTCGATTTTCCCGATCCGGAGGGGCCAATGATTGCGAGGTATTCACCCTTCTCAACCTTGAATGATACATCCCGAAGCGCATGAAGCTCTTCGACACCCATCTGGTAGGTTTTCCAGATGTTCTCCATCGAGATCAGCGGTCGGCCGCCGGTGGTCGCATTAGAGTGTGACTGAGCCGCTGCTGAACCCTCTTCGTCCATGAATTTGTACATTGGATCGGCTTTTGAATCTAGCATACAACTTCGTCTTACGAACCGCTTCCGCCGCTTCCTCCCTGGCCTTGCTGACGTTCCTGTTTCCGAACCTGAGTGTCATCCTTAAGAGTATTCAGGATCTTACTAGGTCCAGTGATGACTTCTTGATCGGGGGAGAGTCCTGAAACAATTTGGATATCAGAGTCGCCGGTAATGCCCGTCTCGACCGGTACGAATTTAGCTCGGCCGTTCTCGAGAACGAACACACCTTTCTGTGGTTTCGGCTTCTCGAACGACTCCTGAGCGTTAGGGGAAGTTGCCGGCGATGGCGAACCTTCAGGCTTTTTCTCAACGATTGCCTGAAGCGGAACGGCGATCACATTGTTTTCGGTCTTCGTGGTGATCTCCGCCGTCGCGCTCATTCCCGGGCGGAGAGCTGCTTGCATTTCCG
Source organism: Pyrinomonadaceae bacterium (assembly GCA_036758705.1). GTDB lineage: Bacteria > Acidobacteriota > Blastocatellia > Pyrinomonadales > Pyrinomonadaceae > OLB17. Next base: position 3,106 of record DAIOWA010000002.1, read on the forward strand.
GCTTAAGGTTCACGAGCCGGATTACGACACGAAATTCCTTTGCCTCCTGGACGTTGATGTTTGTCGAAAGGCCGCCTGTAGTTTGCGATTTACCGACGGCTAACGGGGTCTTTTGAAGAACCTCGCCTTCCAGCTCCTGCTCACCGAATGCATCGACCTTGATCTTCGCCTTTTGCCCAACAGCAACTTTGTCGATCTCCGTCTCGTCGACCTTAACCTCGACGTTGATCTCGGACATGTCCGCGATCGTTAGCAAAGCTGTTGTCGACAACCCGGCAACCGCAAAAGTACCAACCTTCGATGGGATCTCGGCGATAACGCCGTTGATCGGAGCCACAACTACCGACTTATCGAGCTGATTACGTTGTCCGCGCAAGACCGCAGCCTGTTGGTCGGCCGATTTCGAAGCCCGCAGTATCGCATTCGACGCATCGCGAACCGCAGTTTCCTGCTGTCGGACTCGCGCCTGAGACTCTCGAACGGCGAGCTTCTGACTTTCCAAACGTTCCCGCGCCGTTTTCAAGGAAACTTGTGCGTTTTCGAGTCGATCTTTCGCCTGGTCGAATTCCTGACGAGCGATAACACCACTTTCGAGCAGGTTTTCAGCTCGCTTAAGCTCGCGGTTGGCGGCGTTTACTTCAACTTGAGCTTTATCGACGTCAGTCTGCGAAGTAGAAACATTCTGCCGGGCTGTCTCGACGGCGATCTGAGCGACATTCAACTGCTGATTCGCTGAAGTTCGCTGATTCTCGGCGGCCGTGATCTGTGTCTGGGCGGATTGAAAAGCCGCCAATTGAGCTTCGGCTCCAGACTCGAGTTGATTAGGATCGAGCCGAACAAGGACTTCGCCCTTTTGAACGGTGTCGCCTTCCTTCTTCGTGATCTCTTCGATCTTGCCCTGAACCTCGCTTGTAAGATTCATGAACTGGATCGGACGGACCTCGCCGGATGACGTTACTGTAGACTTAAGCTCCGGCTTCACGGCGATCTTCACCACTGTTACTTCAGGCGTATCCTTTCGGGTCGCAAAAATGGACGCAATGATAATGATCAACAGAAGTACGCCGACCGCACCGCCAATAATGATCTTCTTCTTACGGCTCAAAGCCATAATCGGGGAAACCTCACATTCTGGAATTAATAGATTCTAAACCTTTTACAGCAAATAATCGCCAAGGTTCGCGTCAAGCCGTTTGTACGACACGATGTTTCTGATTGTTTCAAAAATCTGAATGATACGGTAGTCGGCGAGTGAAGGCTGATTTCCGGGTGCTTGAAAAAATTTGGTAAGCCATTTACCATTCACCGCATCCTGCTGTAAATGCAGGGGCTTTTGTTGTATAAATAAAGTGATTTCTCTTTATATAAAGACGCCCTAATTTGATGAAACATTGTCCGAAATGCGGAAAACAGAATAACGAGACGGCTCGATTCTGCGAAGAGTGCGGTGATAAGTTCGCGGCGGAGGAGTTCGACATTCACGCTACGCGCGAACCCACATCACGGCCTGCGAGCAGCCCGGGTTTTCGAGCGAGTTCGGTAACGTCCGTAGGCATTCCGCCGATCGTCGAACAGAACGGCGTTAAGGAGGAAATTCCTGCGAGGGTCGAACCGATTCTCACGTCCGGCGTTCACTCGATGCTCATCATCGAACGCGGCGGCGGACAGAGTACCGAGTTTCCGCTGAGCAATGAGGAATCGCAGATCGGCCGCTGGGACGCAGACAACGGTATTTTTCCGGATGTCGATCTCGACGCATTCGATGCCGACGCCAAGGTTTCGCGAAGGCACGCCAGGGTTATTGCTCGCAACGGATCGTTCATGGTCGAGGATCTTGGCTCGACGAACGGCACCTTTGTAAATCGCGGGCGAAGGTTGCTTCCCGGATCACCCCAGGCACTGACCGACGGCGACGAGATCATTGTTGGTAAAACGTTTTTGAGATTTAAGATCAAGCAAGACTAAGCCGAGACTGTTCAGACCGAGTTTTCATGACGACGTGTAAAGAATGTGCTTCCGAAATTTCGGAAACTGAAGCCTTTTGTCCGTTCTGCGGCATAAAGATCGAAAGCGCCGTCGAGCCTCCGCCGGTGGCTGAGATCATTGCTGCCGACCCGGAATTCGACAGTACTATCGTGATCACTCCGGGCGAAGTCGCCGCAATGAAGGAACAGATCGCCGCTCCGGCTGAATCAACCCCTCCGCCGTCGCCGTTCGATCCGCCACCGCCGGCGTCCTTCCATCGAACTGCTCCGACACTCGAAGACATTCCGGCGCCGTCGATACTTTCGGATGGGTTTGCCCGGCCTACCGATCCCGGGATCAACCTTGGTGCCGACGCGACGCCAACAAAGGAATCTCCGGTTTTCGATGAAGAGGTGATTCCGGAACCTGTTGCAGAAGTACCGGACTTTGTTCCTGCAGCTGAGGTTCAACCAGAACTCGCACCTAGCAACAGTCAAGCATTTGAGTCCGCTGAGCCCGCTCAGAAAGTTGAGGCGCCTTTGTTTGAGGGGCCTGCTGCTCCTGTCGTTGAAGAGACCGCGCCGTCAATTGCTGAGGTTGAAGAGGTTCGCCCGCCAACGTTCGATCTCGCTCCCAAGCCTGAATCAACACTGGGCGAGCTCGAATCCACAGTTGACGAAGGGAATGAGCCCGCTCAGGATCTGGCGGTATTCGAACCTGTGGCCGAATCCCATTCTTCTGAGGCGCTTGTATCGGGGACGATTCCATCTGAGCTACCTGGTCCGCAAGCGTTTACGGAGCCCCAGCCAGAAATTGCTGCGTTCGTGCCAGAAACAGTATCTGAACCGGAACCTGTGATAGAAGACACTCCGGTCATCGAAGAGCCAGTCAGCATTTCTAAACCGCTGGAGAATCTTGAAGAAGCGGTTCCTGAACCTTCGATGTTTGATTCAGTGCGGATCATGGAGGGAATGCAGCCGTCGGCGGACTATGTCGATACTGTGATTCCGGGCCATGGCTTCCAGATCCCACCGGTGATCCCGACGCCCGCCGAGACGGCCATACCGGCTCTATCGGAACGTTCGGGCGATATCGCGAGATCGACCGGCCTTGGCGATACTGACAGTCGAAAGGCGGGCAAGCTTAAGCAACTTCCCGAGGGCACTGTCCTAAACGGCAGGTATGAGGTGGTTCGCAAGATCGGCGGCGGCGGCATGGGGGCCGTTTATCTTGCCAGCGACAATAACCTCGGCGGCGTGCTCCGTGCCGTCAAAGAGATGGTTCAGGCTCATATCGAAGACGATCAGCAGGAAAAGGCTATCAACGATTTCAAGCGGGAATCGATGATCCTTTCCACACTCGATCATCCGTCGATCCCGACGATCTACGATTATTTCTACGACGCCGAAGAGAGCCGATTCTACCTCGTCATGAAATACATTTCGGGCGGCGACCTTGCGTCAAAGCTACGATCCTCGGCCGATGGAAAGATCGAGGAGCTGATCGTTACTGAATGGGCGATTCAGCTTACAGACGTACTGAATTACCTGCATAACCAGCCAAGCACGATCGTCTATCGCGACCTAAAACCATCGAACATAATGCTCGATGGCAACTCAAGCCGCGTAATGCTGATCGACTTCGGTATCGCACGAAACATTTCGCAGAAGGAAGAAAAGGGCGTAACCGCGGTTGGCACGATGGGTTATGCTCCGCCCGAATTGTTTAGCGGAAATGTCGAACCGCGATCAGACATCTACAGCCTCGGCTCGACGATGTTCCACCTCCTAACCGGAGCCGATCCGCAAAGTAATCCGTTGCTTATATTTGATTTCCAAAAGAACCCGCGTCCGCGTCAGATCAATTCGCGCCTTTCCGATCAGATGGAACGGATCCTGATGCGCACTGTCGAATACAACGCCGAGTCTCGATTCTCATCTGCCGGCGAGCTAAAGGCAGTTCTCGAAGAGCATCTCGCGAATCTCCGCTCCGGCAATCTTACTTTCGGAGTAACCGAAGCTCCCGTGTCGGTGAGTCTAGCGAATCAATCGGTATTCTGCGGCTTCTGCGGCCAACGTATTGTTGCGACTGACCTGTTCTGTGCGTTCTGCGGTGCCAAACAGCCGATCGCACAGCAAGGTGTTCACTCGGAGATCTATCAAAAGACGTCAACTACCGCGCGGCTGGTGATCGAAGGTACTTCAGAACTCTCCGCACCGATCTATGCACTTCAAAAAGACGACAACCTGATCGGACGTCGCGATCCGATGTCGAATATTTTCCCTGAGGTTGATCTTTCTAAATACGATCCGCAGACCAAGATCTCACGGCGTCACGCAAAGGTTTGGCGCGACGGAACGTCATTCATGCTGGAAGATCTCGGATCGTCCAACGGTACCGTGGTCGAAGGCTCGGCCAATAACGTTTTCAAGCTTCCGGCTCACCAGCCGTACAAATTATCCAGCGGCGACCGGATCAAGATCGGTGACACGCGGCTTCATTTCGTTGTTGGTTAGTTTTTTTGTATGAGTTCGAAGCAGGAAGCTCTTCCGGCAAAGGTTTCTAGTCGCAAACCGACGATCGTGAATTTTGATGCGGTTGCGATGAAGGCTCCATTTTATCTCCGCTGCGGAGCCGTCGCTTTTGATTATCTCCTGATCATTATCTGGCCGGTGCTTGGGCTGCTGCTTGGGCGCAGTCTTGGGATCGATGGCGCCAAATTGCTCACGGGCGAACTGAATAACATCGCGTGGCTGATCGCAATCCTTGTCGGGTTGAGCAACAGCGTACTGCTTCCACTCGTGACGGGCCAGAGCCTCGGGAAAATGGTTGCGGGATTGAGGATCGTCGCTTCCGACGGCTCACATCCGTCATTCGGCTCCATCATGTTTCGTCAAACTTTTGGCTATCTCTTAACGTTTGGCAGTCTCGGGTTGGGATTTTTGTTCTCGGTGTTTAGCAGCAAGGGTCGAGCCCTACACGACTATCTTGCGGGTAGTGAAGTAGTTTTCGGGAGTACGAGCATTCGTACGCGGAGCTAGACTTTCTTTATGCCTCAATTGATCCTATCCGGCGCGAACGGCATCCCCGAGCACGTTCCGCTTAACAGGTTAAGGACGACTATCGGCCGTTCTGCTCGAAGCGATGTTTGTATTCCCGACGCCTTTGCTTCGCGTCTGCACGCAGAGATCAGACAGGAAGGCGACGGATTTTGGCTGCAGGATCTCGGCTCCGCGAACGGGACCAGATATAACGGTGTCGTCGTCAAAATGCCGGTCCCGCTTTCAGGCGGCGGCGAGATCCAGATCGGCGAGACGAAGATCGTTTTCGACGATGAGCGAATGAAGATCTCCGCCGGTTCGACGCTGATCGCTGACCACACCGAAGCCTTGGATCCATCCAAGACGATCGCGTTCAGTCGTCCCAAGTCCGCGACATCCGAATTCCTCAGCGGCCAGTTTTCGACACGTACAGACCTGCTTCAACTCATCAGTAAGGTGGGCGTGGCCTTGCTGTCTGCACGTGGTTTGGACGATACATTGGATCAGGTCGCTTCGCTTGTTTTCGAAGCGGTCCCGGCAGAACGTGTGGTCATAATGCTCCGCGAAGAGGGTGCGGCGGATGGCATGCAGATCAAGGTCGCTCGGCTTCGCAACAAACCCGAACCGCTCGAAGAGGTCCGCATTTCCCGTACGGTGATGGACGAGGTGCTCAAGAACGGCAAATCCGTTCTCACCGCCGACGCTCAGCACGATCCAAAGTTTTTTAGCCAGACGATGGCTTTGCAGGGAATTCGATCTGTGCTCGCGGTTCCGCTGAGTGTAGACGAGCGTACCATCTTCGGCTTGATCTACGCCGACTCGCCGACTTACGAAGCAACCTTTACCGAAGAGCATCTGAATATTCTCACTACGCTCGCGTCGGTCGCGTCGATCCGCGTTGAGAATGCCTCGCTGATGGAAGAGCGGCTCGAACGTGAACGAATGGAACGCGAACTCGAGCTTGCCACGGAGATCCAGCAGCGTTTCCAGCCGTCGGCACCACCGATCATCGAAGGCTACGAGTTTCAAGGCATCTCATTTTCCTGCTATGAGATCGGCGGCGATTACTACGACTTCGTCCCGCGACACGACGGTCGAATGCTGATCGCCCTTGGCGACGTTTCGGGCAAGGGAACTGCCGCGGCGTTGCTGATGTCCAGCGTCCACGCCGCCATCCACGCTCAGGTTTCCGCAAAGACCGAACTCAACCAGGCGATCACGTCGGTCAATAAATATCTCGCGGAAAACACGCCCGCGAACCGATTTGTCACCATGTTTGCCGCCGAACTCGAACCGTCCACAGGCGTGCTCACCTATATCAACGCCGGCCACAATCCGCCGCTCGTTGGCCGCGTGAATGGCGATATCGACCAGCTATCGGCCGGCGGACTGCCACTTGGCTTAATGTCGTTTGCGGAATATGAGATCGGTCAATTAAGTCTGGCGCGCGGAGAGGCTTTGGTCGTCTACTCCGACGGAGTTTCCGAGGCGAATAATCTGGAAGGAGAGGAATTTGGAATGGACCGCCTGATCAACGTCGTCCGAAATAACCTTGGCTCCTCAGCCGCCGGCATCCGCGACAAGGTCGAGTCTGCTCTGTCCGCGTTTACCCAGACGGCACCCGCGAACGACGACATCACACTCGTGATCGCTAAACGTGTCTAGCTGCTCGGCGCGACCTGCGAATAGAGCCAGGCCTTGGCGAGTTTCCAGTGGCGGTTGATCGTCGGCACACTCACGCCCATAACCTCGGCGGTTTCTTCGATAGAGAGGCCGCCGAAATAGCGCAGCTCAACGATCTTTGCCTTGTCCGGATCGATCTTCGCTAATTCCTGCAGGGCATCGTCGAGTGCGACGAGATCAGCCGATTTGTCCTGAGATACGATCAGTATCTCTTCCTCGATAGGCAGCTTCTCAAATTCGCCACCGCGTTTATCCGCAGTATGCTTGCGTGCGTGATCCATCAAGATCCGCCGCATCACCTGCGCCGCGATACCGAAAAAGTGCGCCCGGTTCTGCCACTGAACGCGGTTCTGGTCGATCAGCTTCATATAAGCTTCGTGGACCAACGCCGTCGGCTGCAGCGTATGATTCGACCGCTCGCGCCGCAGATAACTGCTCGCCAGCTTCCGCAGCTCGTCGTAAATGTGGGGCAAGATCTGGTTGACGACTTCCTTATTGCCGTCCGTCAACTCGATCAGCATCTGGGTTATTTGATCGGGGGCACGCTCGCTCATATCAGGTCAATCGGATTATAGGCAAAGTCCAATACATCCGCAATATTAACAGACCGCAGATGATACGTAATTGCGATCTACTCCGCGTTTCGAGATGAAGGCGATACATGTCGCGATCAATTTCATATATACGGAGTCATAACTATGTCCAGCAAGCTGATCTATACAGCCGCAATAATGATAGCCCTCACTGCTTCGGCATTGGCCGACGTGAAGATCAAGTCTAAGCAGACGATGAGCGGCCAGACTTACGAGAACACGACGTACATCAAGGGCAAGCGTCAGCGGTCCGAGATGATGAACGGTATGATGGTGAACATCACGCAGTGCGATCTTCGCCGAGGGCTTCAGATCAATCCAACGACGCAGACCTATATGGTCAATCCGTTCACGGTAGCAAGCCAGACGACTACGACTCCCGTGTCGACGGTCGATAAAAATGGCGTCGTGCAGGCCGGCGGAACGGTTACGACAACTATTACCATCAAAGACACGGGTGAGCGGAAGCAGATGTTCGGGTATACCGCTCGACATCTGATAATCACGATGGAAACCGGCTCATCGCCTGATGCGTGTACGAAAACAAAGACAAAGATGGAAACCGATGGGTGGTACATCGACTTTGAACCGCAGTTTGATTGCGGCGATTCGGCTCAGTACAGCACGAATTACAGGAATCCGTCCAAGCCAACCTGTCAGGACAAGTACGTCATGAAGACCAACGGAACCGCAAAGCGCGGCTATCCGGTATATGAAAAGATGACGATGTTCGACGAGAGCGGGAAAGAAACGATGTCGTACGTGAACGAGGTCGTGGAACTCTCGAAGGCAACCCTCGACGCCGGACTTTTCGACGTACCTCAAGGCTATCGCGAAGTTCAGGATGCGTCACAGATGTACGCGAGCGTCAGTACACCGAAGACCCCGACCGGCAACTCAACGATATTCGCGAACGGAGCATCGCTCGGATCGCCTAACGATTCGCCGACCGTCTCGACCAGCAATATCCTGACCGGTGCGAACACGAAAGCGGCGCCAACAACGGATATCGGACCGAAAAAGAGCGGTGTGGTTCGCATCGGGCTCGCCAACGTTAAGACCGGTGCGGTCGGCGAAGGCCTGGTCGCGACCGAACTCGCGGCGGCGGTTCAGAATTCGCTTCGTGAATATCTGAAGGTCCCGAACGTCGAGGTCGTCGTACTCGAAGCGAAACTGACCTCCGCGATCGACGGAGAGGCCAAGCAGAAGGAATGTGATCTGGTCGTCTATGCCAACGTCGCTCACAAGAAAGGCGGCGGAGGCGGATTCGGGATGTTCAAGGCGATCGCCCCGGTACTCACCAGCGTAGCCCCGGTTGCAGGCGTCGCGGGGATCGCCGGTAGCGTGGCGGCCTCAACAATTATCACCGCGACCAGCGTTTCGGGCAACGTAAAAGCCAAGGACGAACTGACCCTCGACATCAGGGCGGACAAAGCCGACGGGACGAACACGCTGACCAAACAGTTCAAGGTCAAGGCCAAATCGAACGGCGACGACATCATCTCCGCCGCCGTCGAGCAGGCCGCCCAGGCCATCGTCGATACGCTCGGCAAGTAGACAACTAACCGAAAAACTTCGTGTCCTTTGTGTCAGGAACCCCTGATACAAAGGACACTTTGCCGTTGATACAAACCCGCCTGACTCTCCGCGTTAAAGCTCAGAAGGTATTGATCTTATGATATCCCGCAGACTATTCGCCATACTCATACTCTCATCGATCCTCGGATCTCAGACCGCCATTTTCGCCCAGACAAAACGAGGTGCGGTCGCCGCAAACAAAGCACCCGCAGCGGCCAAATGCACCGGAGCCTGGACCGGACTCGTGACCTACACACGGACGCAAAGTTCGACCAACAACAAAAGGGTCGAGCGTGTTTCCGGCCGCGGATACGACACGACAAAGTACGAGATGAATTACAACTATCGGGCTCGAGTGGCGGTCGTCGATGGCATAGAAGGAAACGGTCAGAGCGATGCGAAAGCGAGCGTTCGTCATTTCTTCTCCGCAAACGAGACCGTTGATGCGGTCGAGCTAAATTCCTGCGATCGCGGAAAGACGTGGAAAGAGATGCGTGGGACATCTAAATCGAACACGCTGACATCAGGATCCGAGAAGACGGAAGCGAGCTTTCACGTCGGAATGAACGACGATGGCAGCTACACGGTCAGCGTCGCGATTCCGCAGATCAAGGGCAAAGTCGAAGGCTCGCAGTCTTCGGAATTCAGCGGCCAGTGTACGAAGAAAGAAGGGAAATCGTTTACGATGCCGGCGACAGAAACATCGATCGACGGTCATTCTCTGACAAGCACGGGCGCTCATAAGGTCGATCCAAAGACTCCAAATAAGATCGCCGGATCCTTCACCCAAACCTGGCAGAACGTCACCGAGACGATCGAATGGAATCTGCAGCGATGCGGCGGCGAACTGCGGATCGTCGACATCAAATTCGAGGATATGAAGTTCCCCGACTGGAATGCCTGGCGCGAGGTCAGCGAGCAGAAATCGACTGTTGACGGCAATCTTGTAAAGATCACCGCGACCGTACTCAACACATCGCCGCAGGAAAAATACGCCGATGTCCGGTTCAAGGAAACCTACAAAGGCGATAAATGGGACGGAGCAAGACACGACGCCTCGTTAACGGATGATGTCGTATCGGTGAAGGTGCCGCCTCGTGAAGAGAAAGAGGTCGAGCTAATGTGGGATTCGTCGGGTTATTCGTGGTACGACGACGGCCGTCCGCGATATGTCCAGCGGGTCAAGGCTGAGCTTGAAGAGAACGGGAAAAAGCTCGATGAACTAACAGAAAACATCAAGGTTGCGCCGAAACCGCTTGTGCTTGTTCACGGCCTGTGGAGCAATTGGAAGGCTTGGGAAACCTGGCAGAACATTCTTACAACGTCGCATTCATACGATTGGAAGGCGTTTCCGGTGGGCGAGAAACCCGAGCACGGGCAGATGAATACAGGCGGATCCTTTATGTCCACCGATCCAACAAACACCGTCGCACAGAATGCCGACGAGCTGAAGAAATACATCGAATACGCCCAGAAGGACCGCAATGCATGGCACGTAGATCTCGTCGCACACTCGATGGGCGGACTCATCTCGCGGGATTACATAAATCGCCTGATGCCGCCTAGTTCGCAGGACGGCCGGCCGCAGATATCGCATTTGATCATGCTCGGCACCCCGAATATGGGCTCCCCGTGTGCCGATTATATGAACGGAGCATTTGATCTGCTCGGTAAAAAAGTCGAGGCTGTCCGGCAGCTTCGACAGGATGTTGCGGCAGACTTCAACAAATATACGCGGAATCGAAAAGGTGTGAAATTCTCGGCCCTTGCAGGTGATGTCCTGCCCACCATCTGTTATGCCAACGAATGGAACGACGGCGTTGTAACCGTTCCATCAGCGATCTGGGAAGTCGCGGACAACGCAAAATCTAAGAACGTCCATACCGATCTCACCGGAACCGCGGACTTCTCATCCTTTGTAAAGCCGCGGCTCGCGATCGGGCCGAACGGGAATCATATGCCCGAAGCTCCGACGGTTCCGGCGGGAATGGCCGATGTTTACGGCACCTCAGCCGATCGCAACTACGGAGCAGCAAACCGCACCGAGAAATTCGCTCTTGTTCCGCCTCCAACGGCTTTGTGGGCAAAAGAGGTTCGACTTATGGCGAAACAATCGGTAGTTGTGGATGTTCCGATAACCGCCGGGCCAAATTTCGGCGTTGTCTTTATGGCGATGCCGGGAGTTTCGGCAACCCTCCTTGACGCGAGCGGCGCGGTCGTCGGTACAAATCTAACCGGAAAACCGGAAGCGTCTTCATGGTTTCGTTCGATCTTTGTCGATCGCCCAGTGAAAGCAGGAACGTGGAAACTCAAGATCGAGAACACCGAGGATCGCGATGTAAACGCTTTTATTGCGACGGGGCGATAGCACGATCACCTATCTTATTCTTATCTTATCTGATCATCGCCGACAGGTTGATACGAAAGTACGCTTAAACCGGACGGACAAATGTCTGCCCGGTCTTTGCGTTTTGTAGTGACGATCGAGTTTGAATCGATCCGCCGAACGGCGGACCTTGAAATATGAAAACCTCAACATAAAGGTTGTTCGCAAATAGTGGTGGTCTAGACGATTTCCCAGGCGTCTTCGGTTTTTAGAAGTTTACTCATCAAAGCGGCATGCACGGCGTGGCCGCTTTTTTCGGCGGTGATCTTGCCCTGGAGCGGCATTCCGATAAGGGCGACGTCGCCGATGATGTCGAGGATCTTGTGGCGAACGAATTCGTCGTCGAAGCGAAGCGGAGTTTCGTTGAGCATTCCATCCGGCGTGAGCACTATCGCGTTGTCGAGCGATCCGCCGAGGGCGAGATTTGCCTTTCGCAGCATCTCGATCTCGTGCGTGAATCCGAAGGTGCGGGCGGCGGCGATCTGCTTGCCGTAGGAACCGTTGTCCATCGCGAAATGGAAAGATTGGCGTTTGATGAATGGATGAGGGAAATCGATGACGCATTCGATCTCGAATCGATCCGCAGGCTCGACCGACATTTTTCTGCCGTTTTCGTCGATATCGACGCGTTTCAAGACCTTCAGCGTTCGCCGCGGCGAATCGAGAGCTTTCACGCCGGCCTTCGCGATCAGCTCGACCCAATCTTCGCTGGAGCCGTCGAGAATCGGGATCTCGATGTTGTCGAGCTCGATGAACGCGTTGTCGACACCCGATCCGCGGAGGGCTGATAACAGGTGTTCACACGTCGACAAAACTACGCCCCGTCGCATCAGCGTGGTCGCGTAGGAACAGTGTGAAACGTATTCGACCGACGCCGGGATCTCGAAATTGTCGAGATCGGTGCGGACGAATACGTATCCCGTATTCGCCGGGGCGGGCTTTAGTTTGAGGTTCACATCCACGCCCGTGTGGAGTCCAACACCCTTGGTCTTGACCGATTTGGCGATTGTGGTTTGGTTCATCAGCTGTGGAAATCTATTCAAGCGGCGTGCCATCGACAAGAGGGGATAAATAGCTACAAAATTCACCAATTGAGCGTCACAGCGTGTTGCGCGCCCGCCACACAATGTGGCGCCGTTTACTATTCAACCCAGCCTAATCTAGAATGGCGTTCATGCCTGTCATCTCAATGTTTTATGGCGTCGTTGTGCTAATGTATTACTTTGACAACCGCCAACATCACCTTCCGCACGTACATGTCAAGGCAGGCGATGACGAGGCTGTGGTTACGATACCGGAAGGTGAACTTCTTGAGGGCACGTTGCCTCGTGGGAAATACAAGCTTGTTCAAGCATGGATCGAGATCCATCAGGCTGAACTCATGGCAAATTGGGAACTCGCGATCAATGGCGAGTCGGTCGAGCGGATAGAACCGTTGAAATAAGTATGAAACGAGTTACCTCCGTTAAAGCGAACGAGGACTTTACTCTCGAACTAGAGTTTGGCGACGGAAAACGTCGGCGATTCGATACGAAGCCTTACCTCGATAAAGGCATTTTTAAACAGCTTCGGGACGTGGAGTATTTCAAGAAGGTAAGCGTCGCCTATGGAACGGTGCAGTGGCAGAATGAGCAGGATTTTGCGCCCGAGACGCTATTTCTTGAAAGCGTAGTGATCGAATAGATTTATGGCAATTCAGACTGCGGGTCAGAAGACCGCAAAGGTAACAAAACTGAAGATCGAAGATCAGTCGACCATCGATCTTCCGAAGGGCGCGCATGAGCAGATCCAGAAGGCGTTGGACTTTCTGCCGATCGAGCATCAGCGCGGATTGGAGAAGGTAAAGCTTGTCGATTTCATCAACGATCCGCGATTGAAAAATATGGATGTCCCGATGAAGGGGGATCTGCCCGGACTCTATCATCCGCGAGTGCAGAATCAGGGCGCGTGGCTCGAGCTTTCGATGGGTGCCTTGCTGCAGCCTACCGAGGGCTGGGCGAAGAAATGGATGGCGAAGTCGGCGTTCAAGTCGAACCTCGCCGGACTGATATTTTCATTGGTCGGACAGCATTATCATTTCACGCTCAAGCATTCAGTGAAGAAACAGAACATGGAGCCGCAGATCAGGCAGTACGCCGAGAAGAATCTGCGCGAATGGAGCGAGAAGGAAAACGCTCACAGTTTTCGTGCGAAGCTTTTCAAGCCCGTTCGGCCGTACGTCGAACGGCTAGCGAAATGGCTCAATAAGAAAGCAGCTCAGAATCAGAAGAAATAGCTATGAAATATTGGTTGGTGAAACAAGAACCGACGGCCTATTCGTGGGATGATTTCGTAAATGACGGCAAGACCGATTGGACCGGGGTTCGCAACTTTCAGGCTCGGAATTTCCTGAAGGAAATGAAGAAAGGCGACAAGGTCTATTACTATCACTCGAACGTCGGTAAGGAAGTGGTCGGGATCGCTGAGGTGACGAAAGAAGCGTTTCCGGATCCGACCGATACCGCTTGGACAGCGGTTGAGTTGACGCCGGTAAAGCCCTTGAAGAAATTCGTCACGCTTGCCGAGATAAAGGCGAACGGTGCGCTCGCAAATATCTATCTCGTCCGCCAGCCGCGATTCTCCGTGATGCCGCTGACGAAGGATGAGTATCAAGAGATCTTGAGTATGTCGAAGTAGAGGACCCGTAATGAACGCTGCACCTGAAACTGCTCGCGGAACGTTGCTGAAGAACGCGGTCGACTATTATCATTCGCTCCTCGACGATCACGATCTATCGGTCGAGTCCCATCGGATACTGCACGAAGGCCTTGAGAAGAATCGATTGATCTTCGGTGGGCGTCCGCTGTCGCCTTACCTTCGCCCGCACTTCATCACGTTCGCCGACTGGGCTCGCGTCAAGATCACTTGCGAGACTATCTGGAGTGCATTGC
>DAIOWA010000003.1:0-16108 GCA_036758705.1 Pyrinomonadaceae bacterium
CGCAAACGAAGCAGAGCGGGAAGTAGTACCACGTGCCCCGCCAAATGAACCACGCGAGCAGGATCAAGCCGAGCGACGTGCCGATGAAATGAAGAACGCGAGTCAGCGGTTTGCTGTGCTCCTGCACATAGAAATCCCAGAAGTCTGAATAGTTCGTGATCATCAGTAATTGGTCCGAACAAAATCGGCGACAAGCACGCCGATTATACTGCAAACAACCTTCAGCACAAGGCCGACGACCGTGAACGAACCGATCCCGATCAGAGCCGAGCTGACTGCACCGAAGCCTCGCTTGGATAATAAACTCGTGGTAACAACCGCAAGCGCGGCCATTATCAAGGAGACGAGGCTTGCGAGGAAAATAAAGGTGACAAAGCCGTTGTTAGCGTCCGATTCGCTGAACCCGTTCATCGTGAGCAGCATAAAGAAAAACACCACGACGCCGATCGCGATGTTAAGGACCAAAGTGATAAGAAATACGACAACCTTCGCAGTCATTGTCGGGGAGTATAAGCGGTAAGTTCGGACCGCTCAAACCTCGGCCGGTTCCGGAGCGGCGCTGAGTTTTATCTTCGTCGCCCAACCGAGGCGTTCGAAAATCCGGATGGTGATCCAGTTCATATCGAACTGATACCACTCAGTGCCGTGGCGTGCGGATGTGGGGAAAGCATGGTGATTGTTGTGCCACCCCTCGCCAAACGTCAGGATCGCGACGAACCAGTTGTTGGTCGAGGCGTCGTTGGTTGCGTGGGGACGCGAACCGTAGATGTGCGACAGCGAATTGACGAACCACGTGGAATGCCAGCAGACGACAGTTCGGGCAAAGACACCCCAGACGACCATCTGCCATCCGCCGAGCGCGAATAGAATGCCGGCGAGAATGATATTCGGCAAAAGGTAATATCGCGCGATCAAGACATGCCCTTTGTCTTTGAGCAGATCGGGCACGTAGCGCTTCAGCGTTTTTTCATCGTGGTTCTGCGCGGTTCCCCAAAGTGTCCATCCGATCTGCGCCCACCAGAAGCCGGAGCGGGTCGAGTGTGGGTCTTTTTCGGTTTCGACAAACGAATGATGAATACGGTGAGTCGCCACCCATTTGTCAGGCGAATCCTGCATCGACATCGTACCGAAGATGGTCAATGTGTATTCAAGCCATTTCGGCGCCTTGAAACTGCGATGCGTGAGCAGGCGGTGATAGCCAAGCCCCACGCCCAAGCTTCCGACAATCCAGTACGTCACGAGAAACGCGATCAGATTAGCCCAACTGAAAGTGAAAAGCGCCGGAATGGCTAAAAGGTGAACGGCCGAAAGGCTTATGGCGTTTTGCCAATTTACTCCCGCTTTAGGGAGCGTTAAGACATTTTGCATTTAGGAAACCCTGAGATCGCTTTAAACATTAACGTATCAAGCGTAGCAGGTCACTGAGACGCTCAATGTAATAGTTGGGTAAAACTTCGGCGGCGAAACGATCAGGCAGGCTTTTTCAATACCCAGGTCGTCATACATCTTAAATTTTCGACGTTCGTTGTTTTTAGCGGTTCCAATCGGTCGGCTTCCAGCCGCAAAGCGGCGGCGGCCAGCATTTTTTCATCGACGAGAAATCGCTCGCTGCCATCGGGCAAGAGAAACCGCCTTTCCCCGATCGGCTGAATTAATGTTTCGATCCCGATCGAACTTGCGACCCGCGCAAAGAACATCCCGCCGCGTTTGAGTACACGCCACATCTCGTTCAGCATCTGATCAAAATGCTGCTCGTCATTAGCAAAGTGTAAAACCGCACTGCTTATCACCAGATCGAATTTCTCGTCCGCAAAAGGAATATCCGCTACATCCGCAGTCAGGAATTTCTGCGCGGGAGTTGCGGGCGCGAGTTTTGCAGCCAGGGAGATTACCTGTTGAATACTTCCGGGATCGGAATCTATCGCAAAAACATCGAAACCGTTTCGAAGAAAATAGACCAGATTACGGCCGCCGCCGCAGCCGGCATCGAGCAGCGAGAGAGTCGGGTGAATTCGCCCCTTGAGCAATTGGTCGAACAGATATATGTCGATGTTTCCAAACTCGTCTTTCAGGTCCATAGGCTATCCGTTACTTTTTGTTAGCGAGAGAAGCTTGTATAGCATAGCTCAGTTGCCCAACCAGGCTCGGCCTTGCTTGAGATCAAGAGTGATGACGTAGTTTGCGAGGAACGGCTGGCCAAGATTGCCGTCCATGATCATGTCGGTAACCATCACGGGACTACTGATCTTGATGCTGCTGTCGAGCGTGAAATTTAACTCTTGTCCTCTCTCTTCCGGCCCGAGACCAAACGACGCGGCATACTCTTTTGAGATCAGCGAGACTCCGCCTGCACCGGTGTCGAGGTTGAGCCACGTCATTCCGTCCGGCGTCTTCACGCCCAGAAACGCGCTCAGGCACCGGCCCGAACATTCGCGTGAGATACGCAGCGGGAATTCCTTCATTGTGCGAACGCGTTTTTTCAGGCTCTTGTCAGTTTCGATCGTCAGCGTGGCCGCCTTCTGATCGATCGTGATCACCTTGCCGTCGAACGAGTCCAGCGAGAGAAGTCCGTCGGGCGCTTTGTCGCCCGGAAACATTCCTTCGAAACTCATTCGGCCGACGTTAACCGGCGTCAGAGCGACCCCGCGGGACTGCAACTGCACGTCGCTGCAATACGGCCCGCCACCCTTTTTGCCGAACATGTTGTAACCCGTAAACCGGCCCCAGAATTTGCAGTCAACGCCCTTCGCGAATTCTTCCGCCAGCAACGTAATGCCGCCGCCGGTATCAAATAGAAAATCGCCCTCTTTGCCTTTAACGGAAACATGCACCTTCCACAGCGCCTTGCGAAACCGCTCAAGCTTGATGACCTGAGGGCTTTGTGCGGCGACGTTTGTAACGGGGATGAGAAAAGTAAATAAGAATAATGAAGTGAGGATGAAAGCTCTTAGCATTTATTGATGTCTCCTGGAAAGAATGAAGACACCGTTGACGTGGGATTTATGACAAGGAGGGGTTGCTATTTAAATACGACTCTTCGTCCGTCATCTGAAGTCATTCGCTAAAGCGTTTTTGCCTTGCCTTCCAGAAGTCCAAGCTTTCGTTTTCTGTCCTTCTTGCGTATCTGACATTCATTTAGCGGGTTGACAAAACTCTCGCGGTCGATCGAATCTGAAGAAATCAGACATGATTCGCCTGTAACCGAAGTCAAAGACAGCGTCTCCATCTTTTTAGTCGTACAGCCACCGCAAAAAGATGCCAGAAGAAGAAAGACTATGAATGATAAAAGGAATCGCATCTCTTCGAATTAGACTCCGTGAAAGCGATAAAGTTCCTTACAACTATTATGGCCTCGGAATTCCCAAGTCTTTACAGATCTTAATGATTAGTTTGTCGTTTACTTCTGTATGACGAGGAACGGCAGAACGAAGGTTTCGTGTGGGATTGTGCCACCATGAATGACTCCCGCCTTCGCGAAGCAGCTCGCATCCATGCTCGCGCAAGTGGCGGATCAGGTCGCGGCGCTTCATGCGGCGATAAGGGCTTCTTCATAATTTGCCCCAGCCATACTGCGTGAGTCTTCGCGGTTGAATTTGAGGGCTTCTTTGAGCGTGGTGCTTAAGCTCTCAAGAAGTTCTTCCCGAGTGGCCTCCTGACAGTTTACACCCGGCACCTCTTCGATCCAGCCAATCCACCAATCGCCGTCTTGTTTTACAACTGCTGTGTAAGTATTTGCCATAGCAAGATGATAACTCAACCCCAAGTAATCTTAGTCAGCAAACGCGACGCTCAATTGTTTTAGCGGCATCGAGTGTCGCGTGTCGAGGTCGGCGGCGTTCTCGCGGTTGATGTAGTTGTAGAGGATGTCGCGTTGCTGCGGGGTGAAGCCGGCTTCGGAGATCTGGTATCTCAAATCTCTCTCGTTGGCTTCGTTGTTGGCGCCGGCGGCGGAGACGACGTTTTCTTCGATCATGATCGAGCCCATATCGTCCGCACCGAATCGCAGGGCTGATTGACCGAGGCGGATGCCTTGTGTCAGCCAGGACGCCTGGATGTGTTGGATGTTGTCGAGGAACAGACGTGAGACCGCGAGCATCTTTAGGTAGTCGATACCGGTCGGTTCTTCGGTGATCTTGCGGCCGAGAGCGGTGTTTTCGCGTTGGAACGTCCACGGGATGAACGCGGTAAATTCGCCGTAATTTGGATCGTCCGCCTTCGCTGCGAGTGCTTCGTCCTGCACCTGTCGGACGCGTTCGAGGTGGCGGACGCGGTGTTCGACCTTATCGCCGATGCCGAACATCATCGTCGCGGTCGAGATCAGCCCGGCCTTATGGACAGCCCGCATCACGTCGAGCCATTCTTGCGTGTTGCATTTGGTCGAGACGCGTTTGCGGACCTCGTCGTCGAGTATCTCGCCCCCGCCGCCCGGCATCGAATTGAGTCCCGCAGCTTTCAAACGTCGAAGGATCGTCTCGTAATCGAGTCCGCTGATGAGATGAATGTTGTGGATCTCGGGCGGCGAGAAGCAGTGGAGTTGAAAGTTCGGATACTTTGCGTGGAGCGTCGTGAGCAGCTCTTCGTACCACTCGATGTTGAAGTCCGGGTGAAGTCCGCCCTGCATCAAAACGCCAGTGCCCCCGAGTGCTATTGTCTCGTCGATCCGGTTCTCGATCTCTTCGATCGAATGGACGTAAGTTTCCGGTTTACCGGGCCGCCGATAGAACGCGCAGAAGGTGCAGACGACGTTACAGACGTTCGTGTAATTGATGTTGCGGTCGATGATGTACGTGACGACGTCCGACGGGTTCTTCCGGTTGCGGATCTCGTCCGCCGCTAGCCCGATGCGAACAAAATCGTTCGATTCAAGCAGCGTCGTGCAATCTTCGGTCGAGAGGCGTTCACCGTCTAAAACGCGATCCAAAATTGGCTGGATATTGCTGTCCATTCGTCTATAATTCTAGCAAAAATGAAATGCTAAGCCACGAATTCACGAATGATAAGAACTTTTTAAGAATTCGTGCATTCGTGGCAAGAAATGAAATCAGTCAAGATCAAGTCGAAACTCGAGGTAACGGACAGTTCGCCGCCGTGGCATATTCTGCGTCTGCCGAAAGCGAAGGTCGCTGATTTCGCGTTCAAGGGAAACCTGCGTCGCGTTGTCTGCACGCTGAACGGAATCGAAACCTTTAACTGCGCACTTTTCCCGAGCAAGGGCGACTATTTCATCACGGTCAGTAAAAAGCTTCGCGATAAACTCGGCCTTGAACTCGGTGGATCCGTATCGATCGAGCTTGCAAAGGACGAAAGCCAGTTCGGCATGCCGATGCCGGAAGAGTTCGCCGAGGTGATGCGGCAGGATCCTGAAGGCGAGCGGCTATTCAACGCTCTTTCACCGGGAAATCAACGATTGATGTTAAAGCTTATCGTGTTCGTCAAAGACGTCGACAAGCGGATCATTCGATCGCTAGTCGGGCTGGAGATACTCAAAAAATGCGACGGTAAGCTCGATTATCACTTGCTGCATGATTCGATGCGAGCAGCATGCAATGTCGGCTTAAGACCTACGGAAGAATGGTAGAGGCACACGGGCCGTACTGACGCCCTTTTTGTTTTCGAGTTAAGGCGTTGCTTGTTTTACCTCGACCGTCGGTGACTCACCTTTGATCACGTAAGTCGTTTTTGAACGGACGATGGATTGCGGCTTGCCGACCACCTCGATCTTGATCTTTTTGCGGTCGCCGGGTTTGCCGGTATCGTCGGGGTAGTATCCGACGGCGTATTGCTGCCGCAGTTCGTCTGCAACGCCTTTGAAAGCTTTGTCCAGGTCTCCCATCGCCTCGGCCTCGAATATCCGGCCGCCGCTATTGGTCGCGATCGTGTGGAGGTATTCCTTCCCAAGCTGATACTCCATATCGGTCTGCCCGCGGCCGAGCTGGGCCATTACGCCCGGCGGCATATTCTGCTGGATCATCGCAACCTGCGAGCCCTGACCTGTACTCGACTGCGTGTTGTAGCGGATCGGGTAGACAAGAGCGTCTACTTCTTCGACGGCCGCAACCGTGCTTTCGTAGGTAGCCTGCCGGGATGTCGTGTCCACGCCATCGGTGAACAGCACGACGGCCTTGCGACCCGGTGTCTGCACGAAATCCATGTTGATAGCGGTGTCGACGGCTTCGTAAAGGCTGGTTCCGCTGCCGAATTGTGACTTGTAGATCGCGGTGAACAGGGCCTTCTTATCGCTGGTCGGCTCCGTCATCACACGCACCTGGCGGTCGAAATTAACCACCATAACTTTGTCTTCAGGGCGGAGTTGGTTCACGAAAGTGACCGCCGCATATCTGATGTCATCGATGCTGTAGCGGGTCGACGGGCTGATGTCGATCATCAGGATGACGGTGAATGGAGTCGATTCGGCTTGAAATTGGGTGATCCTCTGAGGGACGCCATTCTCGAAGAGCTTGAAATCTTTTTGCTTGAGTCCGGGGATAAAGCGGCCGTTGCGATCGAATACGGTAACCGGAGTCGTGACCAGGTTCGTGTCGACAATGATCTCTTCTTCCTGGCTGGCCTTTGATGGCGGCGGTGGTGGAGGCGGTCCGTTGAGCAGCGCGTCCTCAGCTGAAGTATCCTTCTTTACCACCGGTTTTGCCTTCGTCGGCTTAGCGGTCGTGCCCTTCATCGTCGGGGCACGGCGAGTTTGTGCAAATACGGACGCCGATGCGGCTACGAACAGGCAAAGAGCGAATAATGCGAACCTTCTCATGAGAACTTGACCTCCGGTGTGGGGAGCCGCTTTTCGGACGGCTCGAGTAACTAGTGGAAGAATTTTAGCTTATTTTCCGCCGACCTCGCTCGCGGGCGGGATGGAACGCTCTGAAAACGTGACAGCACGCTTTGATATCAACCTATTGTTATAAGACGTTGGGCGGCTGTAAATGGTTGCGAATCGCGTAGATTCTGCCTAGCAAAGGCAGGCGGATTCATTTATCATTCTGTTGTCCAATTCTCACTTTAGCCGAAGGTAAACCGCTTGAAACCGACCGATATCACCGACCCTGAGTATTTTCACAAAGTTGTCGACTGCCAGTATGCGTGTCCCGCGCACACGCCGGTGCCGGAGTATATCCGGCGGATCGCGGCGGGGGATTATACCGGCGCGTACATGATCAACTGGGATTCGAACGTATTCCCGGGAGTTCTTGGCCGCACGTGCGATCGACCATGCGAACCCGCTTGCCGTCGCGGGCGAGTCGAAGAAGAGCCGGTCGCGATCTGCCGTCTGAAACGTGTCGCCGCCGACAATCGCGACGATGTGATCCCGTATATGCCGCAGGGGCCGTTTGCTCCGAATGGGAAGAAGATCGCGCTGATCGGTGCGGGTCCGGCTTCGCTGACGGTGGCGCGCGATCTGGCACCGCTCGGGTACGAGATCCATCTGTTCGACGAGCAGATCAAGGGAGGCGGATTTATGCGTTCGCAGATCCCAGCGTTTCGCCTGCCCGAGCAAGTGCTGAACGATGAGGTCGATTACATTCTGCGGCTTGGGATCCATACTCACTTCAAACATTACGTCGCCTCGTTGAAGGGCGTTCTTGAGCAGGATTACGACGCCGTGTTTGTCGGAACCGGTGCTCCGCGTGGGCGTGATCTGCCCGATCTACCGGGCCGCCAGGAAGGTGCGGCGAACATCCATATCGGGATCAACTGGCTCGGCTCGGTCGCGTTTGAGCATACGGACAAGATCGGGAAACGCGTGATCGTGCTCGGCGGCGGGAATACGGCGATGGATTGCTGCCGCACTGCTCGTCGGTTGGGCGGTGAAGACGTTAAGGTGATCGTCCGCTCACCGTTTGCGACGATGAAAGCGTCGCCGTGGGAAAAAGAAGACGCGATGCACGAGGACATCCCGATCATCGACAACCACGTGCCGAAGAGCTTCGTGTACGAAGCAGTGGACAGTGGACAGTGGACAGTGGACAGTGCGAAATCCGAAGACGCGGAGCGTGTCAGTAGCCCGCACGTAAGTAAGGGCTCCGCTGAAGGAGATTCGTCGCAACCAACAACCAAGTATCGTTTAACCGGGATGATGTTTGAACGCGTCGAAGCCAAATACGATGAAAACGGAAAGAGGAGTTTAGTCCCGACGGGCGAACCAGATGTTTTCTATCCCGCCGATGATGTTTTGATCGCGGTCGGCCAGGAGAACGCATTCCCGTGGATCGAGCGTGACCTCGGGCTTGAGTTCGATAAGTGGGAGATGCCGACTGTCGATAAGGTGACGTTCCAGTCATCGCATCCGAAAGTATTTTTTGGCGGCGATGCCGCGTTCGGCCCGGAGAATGTGATCACTGCCGTCGCTCACGGACATCAGGCCGCGGTTTCGATCGACCTGTTCTGTGCGGGCAAGGATCTGAAGGCCGAGCGGCTTGATCCGAACGTGAATCTTCATTCGGTGAAGATGGGCATCCACGAATGGGCGTACGACAGCGAGATCGACCACGACAAGCGATACGTCGTACCGCAGGCTGACAAGAGTCTCACGCTGAAGGATCGCAAGCGGGAGGTCGAGCTTGGATTCGACCCGCTGACCGGTTATGAAGAGGCTCAGCGATGTTTGAATTGCGACGTGCAGACGGTCTTCACCGAGGTCAAGTGCATCGAGTGCGACGCGTGCGTCGATATCTGTCCGACTAGCTGCATCACATTCACAGCGAACGGCGAGGAAGACGATCTGCGCTCTCGCACGAAAGTCCCGGCACTCAACCTCACTCAGGACCTATACGTCTCGGACGCTCTCGTCCAAACCAAACGCGTAATGGTCAAGGACGAAGACGTCTGCCTCCACTGCGGCCTCTGCGCCGAACGCTGCCCCACCGCCGCGTGGGATATGCAGCAGTTCTGGTACAACGTCACCAAAGCCGGCGAAGTGAAGTACGGCTCGATGGTGCAGATCACGCGGAACGGAAACGGCGCTAAGATATAGTGTATGTCAACAATAACTACCGATCTGATGGAAACGGTAGATTCGCTTCCCATTGATATGAAGCTTGAGTTGGTTGACAAGATTCTAGACAGTCTCACACCGAGGCAGAAGGATATCGACGAACTCTGGCAGATCGAGGCCGAGCGGCGTGTCGAAGAGGTTCGATCAGGCAAAGTAAAGACGATTCCCGGCGAACAAGTCTTCGCGGAAATACGGCAACGCTTCGGTAAATGAACTTCGACTTCCATCCCGAAGCTCGGATCGAATTCATCGACGCAATCGCTTACTACGAGGGCTGTGAAGAAGGCCTAGGACTTCGATTCGCTCAGGAGGTCTACTCAACAATAGATCGCGTTACACTCCGTCCAAATGCGTGGCCGAAGATCTCGATCAATACGCGGCGTTGCCTGACGCTACGATTCCCCTACGGTGTGATCTACGAAATTCGAACCGATGACGTCTTGATAATCGCCGTCACGCATTTAAGCCGCCAGCCGTTCTATTGGAGTGATCGAACACAATGAAGACAGTTCAATGGTGCAGATCACGCGGAATGGGAATGGTGCAGTGTCAGAACCGCCTGCGTAAGCGGGCGGCCAGTTCATTGGAGTATAATCGTTGAAGGAGAACACTATGACCACACAGACGGCGGAAATAATGGACGTGGTTGATTCACTTCCGATCGATATGAAGCTCGAACTGATAGATCATCTCCTTGAGAGCATCTCGCCCAGCCGAAAGGAAATCGACGAAGCATGGAAAGAAGAGGTTGAGCGAAGAATCGACGAAGTTGAAAACGGCGAAGTCAAACTGATTCCGGGCGAAGAGGTCTTCGCGAGAATGCGGGAACGCTACAAGAAATGAGTTTTTCGTTTCACCCTGAGGCAGAGAACGAATTTGACGCGGCGCGCGATTTCTACGACGAACGCGAATTCGGTTTGGGTGAAGGTTTTTTGGAAGAGGTTTACTCGACCATTTCGCGGATCGTCGACCATCCGAACTCTTGGCCCCGGTATTCCCATCGCACGCGCCGGTGCCTATGCAATCGCTTTCCGTACTCCGTAATTTACCGACACCTGCCGGGACAAGTTGTGGTCTACGCGGTCGCCCACCAAAGCAGGAAGCCCGGTTACTGGAAGGATCGATTGGAATAGTGGGCCGAGTGTCTGCAGGAACGTATACGGGTGTTCGAACGGATTCGCTGGCTGTAGATGGAAATGCTGGATCTACTTAACTCTCTAGAAGACATTAGCGCCGAGCGGAACCCACGCGATCCGAAAAAGGAACTGATAGGTTCGTCAAATATTGATTCTTATAGAAAAATTGACGAGTTGAAGCCGCCGCCGTATGAATTTGAAAAGCGGGTCATTACTTTCCTGTGGGATAATCGCGATCGATATCGAATAGATAAACTAATACGCTTTCAAAACTCTTCAGTTGACGGTGCGATAGAAACCAAGAACGTCAGTATTCCGTTTGAGATCAAGTATCGAATGAACTGGTTGAAGGCATGCCAGGCAATGTGGCAGTTTAACCAGTATCGAGCTCTCTCGAAAACCGCTTTTAAAACAGGGATAGTCTTCTTCCACTCCTTTTCGGCCGATTGGGCCCGCTCTCCTCGTTCATCGCCAATTCCGAATGGATGGAGAAATTGGTACTCAGATCATGCTAGGTCGTCCGAAACAATGACTGTTCACTTAGTGCGGTTAGAAGACGGGCGCCTAGAGACATATAAAGAACTGAGGGAATCGCAGCAGTCTAATGCCAAACGATAGAGTTTTCAACATGAGTTTTGCGGGAGTCTATCCGCATTATGTGACGAAAGTGGAATCGAAGGGGCGGACGGTGGATGAGCTGCATCAGGTGATCCGGTGGCTGACCGGATATACGCCGAAGGGGCTGGAGAAGGTGCTCGAGAAGAGGACGAACTTTCGCGATTTCTTTGAAAATGCACCGAAGTACAATCCGAATGCTTCGCTGATCACGGGCACGGTTTGCGGGATACGAGTTGAGAACATCGAAGACCCGCTGATGCAGAAGATCCGGTACCTGGACAAGCTGATAGACGAACTGGCGAAGGGCAAGAAGATGGAGAAGATCCTGCGGAGCCCGGTATAGAACACCGGAGTTTCCGAAGAGATGATGGTAATATGACGATATGTCAGTGCTTACCGAGATAGAAGAAAAGGCGATGGGGCTGACGCCTCGGGAACGCGGACATTTGGCATCACGTCTGATCGCTTCTTTGCCGGGCGAATATGACGAGGACGAAGACTGGGTCGAGGAAGCGTTGCGGCGTGATCGCGAGATGGATGAAGATCCGGCGTCCGTGATGACTCATGACGAGTTCTTTGGCTCGCTTCACGACTACCTTGCAACGAAGTGAGAGTCGAATATAGTTCCGCGGCAAACCGCGACGTTAAGCGGGCGATCGACTACTATCATCGTGAAGCAGGACCTGAAGTGGCCGCACGCTTTATAGCCAGATTGGAGGCCAAAGTGTTGACCATTCTGAGGCATCCCACATCATACCGAGTGATCACCCGAGACCTCCGGTGCGTCGATCTTGACCGCTTTCCTTATCAGATCGTATATCGGATAGCGGACGATATACGGATCAAGATCATATCTGTCAGACATCACAAACGGCATCCGGATTTTGGTCTTGATCGCTGACCCGAAATGACCTTTTCAATCCGGTATGGGATATCGCTCACGCTAGTGCCTGATCTCGGGAATTTTTCTCATTTCGTGCCTTTCGTGGATAATTCTCTTTTCGCTTTATAAGGCGTAAGAGATTGTCCACGAAAGGCACGAAAAAAGAAAGAAAATCAGAACAAATTATGGAGAAAATGCATGAGGCTCGTTGACGACGGGGTTAAACGACCTTGCAAACGATCAAAGGCAGTTTCAAGATTATTCTTTCAATGAAACCACTTCTTTCAGAGATCTCCGCCGAACTGACGGCATTGTTGGAAAAGCGGGGAAAGCTTCATACCTATCTTGCGGGTAAGCATCTTTTTACCGAGGGTGAAGAAGCTCTGTTTTTGCCGATCGTCCGGTCGGGGAATGTGAAGATGGTTCATATGCTGGATTCGGGAAAGGAGATCATCATTGGCATTTTCGGTGAGGGTGAGATGTTTGCGGTGCCGCCGGTTTTCGATGGTAAGAAATATCCGTCTACGGCGGTCGCGATGGATAAGACAAAGCTCCTGTTGATACATCGTTCCGATTTTCTTGATCTGCTGCGAGAGTCGAGCGAGTTTGCGTTTGCGGTGATCGAGTGGATGACGGAGATGCTTCGCGAAAAGACGGCGACGATACAGAACCTTGCAACCGCATCACCCGATCATCGGGTTGGCAACGTTTTGCTAAAACTTGCAGGGTCGGGCGATGTGAAACTGCCGGTTAGGATCTCGCTCAGGCGAGAAGATATCGGACGGATCGCGGGGTTGACGACCGAGACGACGATCCGTGTTGTCAGGCGACTGGCTGATAAGAAACTTCTCCGCATCGAACACGGCAAGATCTTTATAGACGATCCGGCGCCGCTTCGACGGTATGTGACACACTGAGCGGACTTGGTTCTATGTGGCTGACATACTCAAGCATTCGGTTTGCGATCATTCCAGCCCGCAGCTTTAGAAAATCGGCGGTATCGCCCGCGAACATCTCGTCCACGCACCCGCGAAATATCTCCAGCCAACGCTCAAAGTGTTCATAATGCAAGGGCGTTTTCTCCGCGAGTTCGCCGTGTACCTGCAGCGGATTGCGTCCGTGACGTCCGTAGTCGCCCGAACGGAAAAGCATCGTCTCCCAGAAGTCGCCGATGATCGGGAGATGGTGATCCAGATCGAGTTTCGCAACGTCCGTGAAGATGTAGCCGATCACGTCGTCGGACATCGCCCTCGCATAAAACTCATGCATCAGCAGGTCAATATCCGTTCGATTCTCGATATCCTTTTTCATCGTTTAGTCTCCTTCAAATAGTGTCGAGCCGTTGCGACTCCGAGAGTCATCAGGGCGATCAGCTTTACCAAATCGAGCACGATATACACTATATGCATTCCCGAGAATGGAGCTTCTGCGCCGGAGATGACGAGTTCGGCCCTGGCATCCAGAACCGGCAGCAGCCAAACCGTCTCTAGAACCAAAATCAGCAAAACGAGACCGAAGGAACCCGTTTCCACATGCGAGTTGGAGCGCCCTCGCCAGAACGCGAACAGCAGCAAGACGGAACAAACGATCTCCATCTTATTCAGTGCGAAAAACACCAGCCGCCCGATGCCGAGCCCGAGCGGCAGGTCAATTCCCGGAGCCTGAAATTTCAGCGGTGCCTCAATGAACGAGATGGCAAGGACCATCCCGAACCAGATGAAAGGCACCGCAATTTTGATCGCTTTTGAGAGCATAAACTACGCCTCGTCAAGAACAGGTTCGGTGCGTTCGCGTGTGAGCATAAGCTTCAGCGCAAACCAAACGAACGCGACCGCTCCGACCGCGAACACCGTATCACCGAACAGACGCATCCAGCGAAGGATCTGCATCAGTTCCGTCTGCATGAATTCGGGGCTACGGGCGTACCAATAGCCTTGTGAGACCGACTGGTATGTCTGAAGCAATCCGATCGGGAGGAGACTGAAAAGTATCTCCATCAACATTCCGATATTCACCGCCCAGAACGCAAACGCGAGCAGTTTGGTATTCCACTTTCGTTCCGGCTCCATCGCACGCAAACAGAAAAGCAGCAATGCGAGGCCGAGGGTTCCGTAGACTCCGTAGAGCGCTCCGTGCGAGTGGACCGCTGTCGTGTTCAGGCCCTGCATATAGTAGAGGGCGATCGGCGGATTGATCATAAAGCCGAAGATACCCGCTCCGACGAGGTTCCAGAACGCAACGGCTACGAAAAAGTAGACCACCCATTTGTACTGGCTCAGCCAAGGCCGTGCTTTCGAGTGGCGGATGTTCTCGAGGGCTTCGTAGCCGACGAAAACGAGCGGAACGATCTCGAGTGCGCTGAATGCTGCACCGAAGGCGAGAGCTACCGTCGGCGTCCCTGCGAAGTACAAATGATGAAGTGTGCCGATGATCCCGCCGCTAAGATATATCGCGCCGGAGAGTAATGCCGCGTAAGCGGCGTGCTCGGCCTTGATGACCTTAAGACGGGCGAACAGAAACGCGATAACCGTCGTCGCGAATACCTCAAAGAACCCTTCTACCCAAAGGTGAACCACCCACCATCGCCAATACTCAACGACGGTGAGGTGCGAGCGCATTCCCCAGAACAGTCCCGGAGCGTAGAAGAACGCAATGCCTGCGGTCGTTAAGAGATAGAGCATTATCAGCGACCGGTTCCCGTTGGCATTTTTTAGCGCCGGGATCGTCGAACGGGCGATCAGAAACAGCCACAGCAGCAAGCCGACGAACAAGGCCGCCTGCCAGACCCGGCCGAGATCGACGTATTCGTAACCCTGGTGGCCAAACCAGAACCAAAGATCGCCGGGCAGCAGATGCATCACGCTCATCCATTGGCCCGCCATCGATCCAAGTACTACGACAAGCAACGCAACGAACAGGGCGTCAACGCCGAGCTTCTGATACTTAGGCTCGTAACCGCAGATGTACGGAGCGATATAAAGCCCCGCGGCGAGCCACGCGGTCGCGATCCAGAAGATGCCGAGCTGTGTGTGCCACGTTCGTGTGACCACGTAGGGCAGGTAGTCTTGAAGCGGTATCCCGTAGAATCCGCCACCCTCGACGCCATAGTGAGCCGTGATGATCCCCATCACGATCTGCAGCAGGAAGAGGAGGGAAACAACGAGAAAATATTTGACGGTCGCCTTCTGCGACGGCGTGACCGACGAGCCGATAAGAGGGTCTGTATCGGGAGTTTCGTAACCGTATTCCTCCTTTCGCCAGCCGGCGTAGAACCAAACCATCGCACCAATACCGGCGATCAGCATGATCACGCTCACGCCGGTCCAGACGATCGCGGAGCTGGTCGGGAAGTTCCCGACGAGCGGTTCCGACGGGAAGTTACTCGTGTAAGAGATCGTGTTGTCCGGCCTGTTCGCCGCGGAAGCCCAGGCCGTCCAAAAGAAGAATGATGTTAGCTTTCGAAGTTTTGCGGGATCGGATTGCGCGTTCTTCTGGATCGCGTATTCCTTGCTTCCGTTCGTGAAGATATCCGAATAGTGAGCCAGATTGGACTCGAACGCGCGGAGCCGTATAGGGTCGACCGTGATCGCTCCGGTCGATTCGTCGAACGTATTCTTCCGGATGAGATCTTGAAGCCGCTGCTTGAGCGCCGCTTGTTCCTCGGACGACAACGTGCCTTGCGAAAACGTTCCGTGCGACCAGTCGTCAAGGATGAACAGAGCCTCACGGTGTAGATAGTCTGCGGTCCAGTCGGGTGCGACGTAGCTGCCGTGGCCCCAGATCGAACCGACCTGCATTCCGCCCATCGCCTGCCATACGTTTTGGCCATCGGATATCTCCTCGGGGCCGATCAGCGTTCGTCCGTCGGTCGTGACGACGCGGCTGGGGATCGGCGGGGCCTGCCGGAAAATCTCCGAGCCGATCCATCCGAGTATCAAAAATGATCCGATAAATACTATGCCTAGTAGGATCCAGAGCCTTTTCATTTTATTCTCCGTCTTATCTTAAAAGAGGTCTTTAATACTGCTTGAATT
Organism: Pyrinomonadaceae bacterium; assembly: GCA_036758705.1. Classification (GTDB taxonomy): domain Bacteria; phylum Acidobacteriota; class Blastocatellia; order Pyrinomonadales; family Pyrinomonadaceae; genus OLB17. The sequence continues at coordinate 15,676 of DAIOWA010000003.1, forward strand.
TCGTTACCAGAAGCCTGAGCCAGTCGTCCGCGGTTACGTCGTGTGGAATGCCAGCGTCGAGTGTGATCAACGTTCCCGGTGAAAGCGCTTGCGAACTCTCGAGGTTTTCACCCGCCCTGAAAACTCCGGTTCCGGCAATGCACATGACCGAGATCGGTTCGTTCGCCTTGTGTCTTGCGAGGACGCCGCCATTCACCAGGTTGACCATGACGATCTTTCGTCCCTCTCCCTCAAATAGAGGCGTGAGTTTGGGAACGGCTCCACGAGCGGGCTTGCCCAGATCTAACTCGGCGACCAACTCTATTAATTTTGTCTTCATATCGTCGAATCTATTTCTATTCACGTCGAATACTAGCGTCTTTCGAAACCGCAAAAAATGATTTGAATCATATATTTGGAATAACTAGACAATGGGCTGAAAAACAGTATTCTT
>DAIOWA010000004.1:0-15455 GCA_036758705.1 Pyrinomonadaceae bacterium
TTGGCTCTAGGGCTCGAGGTCCAGGAAACATCGATCTTTGCGCGGAAGAATTATTTTTATCCTGACCTGCCGAAGGGCTATCAGATCTCGCAGTACGATAAGCCGTTTTCCGCGAACGGAACACTCACGATAATGACATCGGAACGTGACGCGTCGGGACACGCGACCGAGTGGAAGCCGATGGACATCCACATACAGCGGATGCACCTTGAGGAAGATGCGGGTAAGAACGTTCATGAAGGTCTGCCTGATGTCGATAAATACTCGTACGTCGATCTCAACCGTGCAGGAACACCGCTCGGCGAGATCGTGACGTCGCCCGATTTCCGGACTTCGTGGCAGGCGTACGATTACGTCAATCACGTCCGTCGCGCTCTGCAGTGGGTCGGGGCGAGCGACGCGGATATGGAGAAGGGAAATCTCCGCTGCGAGGCGAACGTTTCGGTGCGAAAAGTCGGCGAGACCGAGTTTAACAATAAGGTCGAGCTGAAGAACCTGAACTCGGTTCGATTTATGCAGAAGGCGATCGAATACGAGATCGAGCGCCAGATCGCTGCACATGAAGCGGGCGAAGCCGTGAACCAGGAAACGCGTCTGTGGGACGAGAAGAATAGTCAGACTCGCGTAATGCGTTCGAAAGAGGACGCTCACGACTACCGATATTTTCCCGAGCCCGATCTTCAGCCGCTGAAGGTGACTGCTGATTTTGTCGAGAACGTAAGGGCGCGTATGCCGGAGTTGCCGGATGCGATGCGAAACCGGTTCGTCGAAACGTATCAGTTGAGCTATTCCGACGCGACGCAGATGGTAAGTGAGAAGGATTTCGCAGAATACTTTGAGACCGTCGCTCGCATCACCGCGAACCCGAAGCTTGCGGCCAATTGGGTGCTTGGAGAGTTTACCCGTGAACTTAATGCCTCAGGCAAATCAGCCGAAGAAAGCCTCTCGACCGCCGAAGATCTTGCCGAACTCGTCATTCAGGTTGAATCGGGAAAGATCAATAATAGTCAGGCGAAAGAAGTGTTCGCCGAGATGTTCGCGACCGGGAAACCGGCGGCGAAAGTGATCGAAGAAAAAGGGTTCGAGCAGATCTCGGATACGGCGGCTATCGAAAAGATCGTCGACGAGGTGATCGCAGGCAGCGAAGCAAATGTTGCGGCCTATCGCGGTGGAAATGAAAAGCTGTTCGGCTTTTTCGTAGGCCAGGTAATGAAGGCTTCGCAGGGCAAGGCGAATCCTAAGGTCGTAAACTCCATCTTGCAGGCTAAATTAGCAAACTAATCGATGTATGAGACTCCCATTATTATTTCTATCAATAATTTTGCTCGCCCCTGTGACCTATCTAAGCGGGCAAACACCCCCGCCGGATCTTTACCGCACCGCCTCGGGAAGGATTCGTTCCCCGCAGGAAACTGCCGCCGTGCGGGCAGCGTACAATCATCAGAAACAGCAAGAGGCTAAGTTTGAGGAACTGCGTCGACGGGTTACGGGAACGGATAGATCGCCCTTCGGCGTCGAAGCAGCGAGATCGACAAAAGCCTACGAGACTCTCGTTACACCAACGAAATCAGAGGTTTCCGTTAATAAAGAATTGTTGGGCGGTTCGAACGTCGGCGTGTTTACGTTCCTCAGCCGCGACCGATGTAAGCCGGAGTCGCAGGAAGCGACGCAGACAGAAATCGACCTGATCCTTTGTCTTGACCCACCACCGGGAGGTGGGCGTCAGTTTTCTTTCAGAAAGAAGGACTATGTTCCTTCGGGCCACGCCGACCTTAGTTTAACTGATCACTGGTTTTTTGGCTTCGGCCTCGTTACGCAAACGATCCTGGCAGATCTTGGAGATTTCCCGCTTGCCGACGTCAACCTGAAGAGTTCAGACCTTCAGTATTTGAACGACTTCGTTCCCGCAACAACTCTTGAAGACGCGAGTAAACAGAGGGCCGACCTTGACGCGGGGATCTTGCTAAATGGACGTGAATTCTTTAGTGGGGTTAAGGCCGTCGAAAACCACACATATATACTTCGCAGCATTGCCTATCGTGGGGAGGTGGTAACGGTAGTAAATATGGGCGACCAGAAGATCAAGCTCGATCAGTTGGAGAATGACAAAAGGTCGGATGTGATCGTCGCATTTCGCGTCCTTTCCAGGGGCCAAAACGGTGATACGAGGATCCTTTGGCGTACCCTTCAGCGTAAGGACTCGCCAAAAATCAAAGTGCCTCCAAAGGAAGTCGATGGATCCCAGGTTCCGACGATCGTTACGATAGTTGATTAGAGTCATCGTGATATACTGAAAGCGAAACTTTAGTTCCTAAATTCCAATCCAGGTTGTGCGAATGGTGAAGCTTGTCATTTCTTTCGCAATCGGTCTCGTTGCCGCGTTCGGTGTTATTGCTCAAACACCGACGGGTACTCCCCAATCGCAGCCAACGCATGGCTCGACTCCGCCGCCGTCGCCGAATCAAGCTGTTCCGGCCACAACGCGAATGCGTGCGGCGGATCAGCGGATGCTGCAGCAGCAATTTCCCCTCAATCCGGTTTCTGAATCGGATCGGTTATCCTCAAGAGTAACCCGCCTGGCATACATGATCGCCCCCCTTTATAAGAAGCCGTCCGGGAAAGAACTAGCGGCGATACTGCCGGACAAGGCAATCGAAGGAAAATATTCGAATTTTCTTGGGCTCAACGATACCGGGATCGTTAAACTCGTTCCCGATTCGGGATGCGTCTACAGCGACCGAGTGGTCAACGTCAAACAGGAATGTTTGAAGTACCCGTTTCCTGGTGCGGGGAATTCATATTCATTCCGCACGGAGGGCTTTCGTCTTCGGCATCTCGCAGATCTAACTTACGTTGACAACAAGTTGCGAATGACCGGTATCTTCATGCATTCCATTGCGGTGGAGTTAGGTGATGTGCCGATCGAGACTGCGACACTTTCTATAGATGGGATCCAATATCTGACAAGTTTTCAGCCATCGACCACTTCAGAGGATGTTGCGATCATCGACGCAAGTCTAAAACGGGGCATCAAGGTGGGAGGTTTCGTGTATTCGAAAGAAGTTGATCCGCGGGTCGATCGAACGTATGCGTTACGTGCGGTTGCCTATCGCGGGAAGGTTGTTCGGGCGGCAGGCGGAGTTAGGTACAACGAACTTGATTACGATAAACGTCGGGATGTGATCGTAGTATTTCGAGTCGTTCAGATGGATAAGGACGGCATTACGCTGGTGTGGAGAAAGCTGGCTGACACGGAACCGCCGCGGATCAAGATGCCAAAGGCCGAGAAAGAGGCCGACGACGGCGAAGCGAATTAATGGAACTAAAAGGAAAGGTCGCGGTCATTACCGGCGGCGCGAAAGGTATCGGGTACGCGATCGCTGAAAGGCTTCTGAAAGAAGGTGCGACGGCGTTCATATGCGGCCGCGACAAAGTGGATCTGAAGGATTCGATGTCGCGGCTTTCGCAGTTTGGGCCGGTCGACGGCGAACTGTGCGATGTGCGGAGCGAAGATCAGGTAAGGATGATGCTCGCTGAATGTGTGCGGCTTTACGCAGGCGTCGATATCCTGATCAATAACGCGGGTGTCGGATACTTTGGTAAGACGGTCGAGGAACTCACGGCGGAGGATTGGCGGCAGACGATCGAGACGAATCTCAACGGTGCTTTCTACTGCTGTCATCACGCGATCCCGCTCATCAAGCAGCGAGGCGGCGGATACATCCTTAATATTTCCTCGCTCGCCGGGCAAAACGCTCATCCGAAAATGGCCGCGTACAACGCTTCAAAATTCGGACTGAACGGATTCTCCGAAGCCTTAATGCAGGAAGTCCGGCAGGACAACATCAAGGTCAGCTACATTTGCCCGGGCAGCGTGAATACTGCGTTCGGCGGCGACACTCCGAGCGAGGCGAAATCTTGGCAGCTTCAACCGGCCGATGTCGCTCAGGTGATCGTCGATCTCCTTCAAATGCCCGAACGGGCATTGCCCAGCAAAGTCGAACTCCGGCCAAGCAAGCCGCCGGTTAAGTAAGGTTCGCGAGGATCTTTATCGAATCGATCAATTCGCGATCCTCATATGGTTTCGTGAGATATTGCGAGACGCCGCTTTCGAGCGCTTTTTCGCGATGCTTTTCGGCAGTTCGTGACGTGATCATTATCACCGGAATGTGGCTGAATTTTTCGCTCCGCTGTAGCGAAGCTGCAAACTCGTATCCGTCCATTCGCGGCATTTCGATATCGCTCAGAATGATCGCCGGCAGATCGTCGCAAGCCTTAAGCTGCTCGAGCGCATCGAGCCCGTCTTTTGCCGTTCGCGGTTCCCATCCGGCAGCCTTTATCACCTTCGACGTCATATGGCGGACGCTCGGGCTGTCATCTACGATCAGGATCGAGACGGTCTTTTCACGCGGAGGTTGAGGGGCCACGGCTGTCTGCGTGCTGTGGGTCTTTTTCCGCAACAGCGAATGCATATCGATGATCGGCACAAGTTCTCCGTTGCCGAGGATGGCGGCTCCGAGGATGCCGTTGATCTTGTCGAGCGGCCTTGCGAGCGGTTTGATCACGACCTCTTCGGTGGTGAGCACTTCTTCGACTGCGATCGCACACGACCGGTCCGCCGATTCGTAGACCAGTGCCGATCGACCGAGGAGTCCGGCAGGCTCGACCGACTCGTTGCCGAGGAATGCGGGCAGTTGATAAAGGGGGAGTTTCTTGCCGAGGATGTCGACCTTTTTACCGTCAATACCTGCAAATAGGTCTTCAGTGAGTTCAGCAATGTGCGTGATCGGACGTAGGGGAAGGGCGTAGGTTCGGTTGGAAACTTTTGTAAGAAGGACCTTTGTTACGGCCAGGGCAAGTGGCATGCGGACGACGAAAGTCGTGCCTTTCAGGGAAGTCGATTCGATCGCGATCGAACCGCGGCCGGCCGCAATACTTTCCTTTATTATGCTCATTCCGACGCCGCGGCCCGCGCTGAGATTGAGTTTCTCGGCCGTCGACAGGCCTTGCGTGAAGATAAGCTCGATAGCATCCTCATCAGAGAGTTCCGTGGCTTGAGCTTCAGTCAGTTGGCCAAGGGCGATCGCCTTTTCTTTTACCGCCTCGGGCGAGATGCCGCGGCCATCGTCGGATACGCGGAGTACAATGTGCGTCTCGTCGTTCTCAACCGCGATCTCAATAGATCCCGTCTCCGGTTTGCCCATCAACCGCCGCGTGTCCGTATCCTCGATTCCGTGAGCGACGGAGTTTTTCAGAAGGTGCATTAGCGGTTCGATCAGCGAATCGAGAATCTGCGTGTCAACCTCGACCGATTCGTTTACGATCCGAAGCTCGGCCTTTTTGTGTTCTTCGTCGCATGTGACCCGAACCGCACGCTGAAGCCGCGGTGATAGGGAGCCGAACTCAACCATTCGAACGTGCAGGAGCCATTCCTGCAGTTCGTCGATCAGACGGCGCTGTTCGTCGAATACTGATTCGAAGCCTCCGCGGAGCAGATCAAGCGAAGCGTTGATCGAGAACGTATCGCTAGTCGTCTCGGCAAGCTCACGAGTGCTTTGATGAAAGTCTGTATATTTATCGAACTCAAGTTCGTCGAACGAACTCTGACCGACCGGGTTCGTAAGGTTTCCCCGCTGCGTTACGGACGAGCCCGAGCCCATCATCGAGGCCTCAAAGTCGATCTCAAGTTTTGTGCTCGTCGTTTGAAGCCTACGCGTGGTGTTGTGCAGATCGTCGATCTGCCGTTCAAGCGACTTAAGATTCTGCTCAAATACGGATCGCCCGATGAGCATATCTCGCGTGATCCGGATAAGATCGTCGAGCCGGTCGAGCGAAACTCTGACGACTGACCTTGATGCGGCCGGCTTGGGAACAAATGCCTCGCCTGCCGTTGCCCCAAATAGTCGGTCAAGTATCGCTTGATCCAAGGGCGTCGAAGGGGTAGCCGTGCGTGCGTGCTCGTTCAATGCTTCGCCGATAACGACGTCGGCTTCGGGCGTTTGGGTAACGACGCCGGCAGTAGTTGCCGATACCTTGTTTAACGAGCCAAGAACGCTATCAAAGTCGTAGTAGAGCTGCGAGATGGAGCGGAAAAGCTCTTCGGAACGTTCACCGTTGACGAGAGCTTTTAGGCAGCCTGTCGAACGATGAAGCAGTTCGATGATCTGATCGTTTGCACCGCATTTCGTCTCGGCGAGTCGATCAAGCAGATCTTCGACACGATGTGCAACTTCGGACAACTGCTTGAGTCCGACGATGCCTGCCGATCCTTTGAAGGTGTGAGCATTTCGGCGGATCTCCCAGAGCGAATTGCTGTCGTTGCGGTCATTCGCAAGATTGGTCAGATTCGCGTCGATGCTCTGAAGCAACTCTTCGGCTTCCTCTGCAAAAATGTCGAGGAGTTCCGCATCAACTTCAAACTCGTCTTCTTCCGATTCGGACGCAAATGTTTGAGTTTCAAACTCGATAGGATCTTCGGCAGCGAAAATTTCCGCTTCCGATGTTTCCGCGGTTTCCGACGGGTCAAAGACGAACGCGATCGGTTCTTCTTCCGTTTGTGCGAATGTGACTTCGCTTTCGTCGAGATCGAGAGAAAAACTTTCGTCTTCAAGCATCGATCGTAGAAGCGACGCTTCGAGTTTGGAAAGGAGGCTCAACCCCGATTCGATGCCGGATGCGGATACGATCTCGGATTCTGCCGCGGCCGCAAATTCCGCGATCTCACCCTGGTCCAAACTAAGTGCGGCGGACACGATCTCGTTTAGCTGCACTCGGACCGTTCCGAGATCTGCTTCGGCTCCGCTTGCGGCAGAAGTAAGTGATCGGCGGATGGCTGGGATCTGCTGCAAAGCCTGTCCGAGAAAGGATTGGAGGAGGTTGGAACCCATTTGATCAGTTGACGAACCGATGTTCGGAAGTGCCGTTCATCGATTGATGAAGGTCGACGGGAAGTTTGAAGGGCGAGACGGATTGGCGCAGCTCGCGTGAAAGTTCGACTAGGGTTTTTACCGATTCAGCGGCTCGGTTCGAGCCTTTTTGCACGAGGGCGGTCACTTCGGAAATACCCGACATCGAGTTAGCGATATCCTCCGAGCTCTTCGCCTGGAAACGCGTCGATTCCGAGATCGAACGCAGCAGTTCGGCGAGTTGGCTAGATACTTCTTCGATCTCGACAAGCGATCTTCCGGCCTTGTCGGCGAGGGCCGATCCGTCGATCACCTCGCGGATCGTCTCCTCCATCGAGGCGACGACCTCTTTGGTTTCGACGTTGATCGATTGCGTGAGATCCGAGATCTGCTGGGTCAGTCGGTTCGATCGTTCGGCGAGCCGTTCGACTTCCTCGGCGACCTGGGCAAAGCCGGAACTCGATGTTCCAGATGCTGCTGCCTGAAGGCTTGCGTTTAGTGCGAGTAAGCCGGTTCGGTCGGAGAGGTCATCGATCATACCCGTTATCTGAGCGATCTCCTGGGCACGTTCGCCAAGCTTCTTGATACGTTTCGCGGTTTCCTGAACCTGCTTGCGGATCGACCGCATCGCTTCGATATTTTCTCTCGCGGCCTGTGTGCCGAGCCGGGCACTGTTGAGCGAACCCGCGGCAACCTCAGCTGAGAGCGTCGCGTTTCGCGATACTTCCTGAACCTGCTGGGTCATGCTCGCGATCGCGGTTGTCGTCCTTGAGATCTGCGATGCCTGGGCGACGCTTCCGCCCGCCAACTGTTCGGTCGTGTCGTTGATCGCGCTTGCGGACGCCGCCACCTGCATCGTCACGTCTTTGACCTGTTTGATCAACGAACGGAGGTTTCGCGTCATCTGATTGAAGGCCTCGGCGATCTCACCGGTGAGTTCCGGGCCGACCTCGGCCTGGACGGTAAGGTCACCCGCCGAAACTTCGGATACCTCGTCGAGAAGTTTGACGATCGACCGCTGCAGACGGTCGCGTGTGTCGTGAGTGCCGAGTGTGAATCGAAGCCGCTCGACAAGGTGCTGCATCGAATCGCCAAAATGGTCGGAATCAGTGCGGAGCGAGATGTTCTCCGACACATCGCCGCCCGCGATCTTACGGATCTCCTGAGATCGCTGTCGAAGATAATCGGACGCCTCCTTTAGCGAGTCGCCCAGTATCGAGGACGGAATGTCGTCAAAGTATTCGCCCTGCGAAAGGCGATGAGCCTTCTCCATCGCCGCGCGGATCTCCGATCGCTGGCTGTTATTCGAAATGTTGAGAAGAGCGATTGCTGCGAGGCTGACGGCGGCCGCGAAGATCAGGGTGATAACGCCCGGACCGAGAGTCTCGGCCGATCCGAATTCAGCGGCGAGTATCAGAGCCGAAGCCAGCAGCAAAAGCAGACACGCGACCGCGGATGACGCCTTGAGAATGAGGTTCCAGAGTGGACTTTCCATCGCTCGTTAGTTCTCTCCAAAATGGGCGGACATGTCGATGAGAGTCTCGAATCCGGTAGATGCTTCTGTTTGGGGAGCGGAATATGCGGGCGGTTCGGCTCGGAACTCAGGTGCCGAAGCAGAGACAAACGCGTCGAACGAAGACTTGTGGCTTGCAGGGGCGGGCACGGCTTGCGGTATAGGAGCTTTAGGAGCTTCTTTCCCAACGCTAATGGTAGCCGAACGCGGTTGTGCAGAGGCGGATAACTTCAGGTCGGCGACAGAATCCCTTAGCCCTTCGAGAAGACCTGAGAATTGCTGCACGCTTGATTCCGATTCGCGCACCATCGATGTGGCGGCGCTTACATCTGAAAACTTTTCGATGATCCCCTTAAGTTTGTCATTCTCGAGTCGTGAGGCTTCCGACGCATCGCGTATCTGCTGCTCAAGCTCGCCGATCCGGGCGATCTGTTCGCACAACGAATGAGAGACCTGGACGCTCGCATTGAGCGAACGGCTTATATCAGGTGCAAATTCGTTCAGCGACCCGATCTCTTTCTCGATCGCGGCGATCTCACTGTTAAAGCTCTCGCCGGCAAGCAAGATCTGCCGGTGAAGTTCCTCAGAGCGTGTCGAAAGATTCTCGATCTCCGAGACAAGAACCTCTGGTGAGGTGAGACCGTTCGAAGCGATAGAGACGTTGAGGGCGATCAGATTTGAGCGTTTCGAAATGTCCTGTGCCTGTCGACCGAGTTGGGCAACAACGGATGAACGGTTGCGAAGTTTCTGCACAAGGCGGCCGGTTTCGACCACGCCTGATCTCAATTGCATCGAGGCGTCGGCAACGCGTGATGATGCGGCGCTATCCGTTACGTAACCGTCATAAAGATCCGACGAGTTTTTTACCGCCGCGGAAAGGTCTGCCAGCAATGTATCGAGTTTTGCGTCGTCCTGACCGACCTCTTTTGCAAGCGAACCAAGTGCTCGCTGGTCGAACGCATCGAGGCTGCTTTGGAGGCACGATCGGGCTTCGGCAGCGGCACGTTCGCATTGGGAGGTCGTCGCATAGATCTGCTGGGTTAAGCCGGCAAGTTTGGTCGTCAAGAATCGGAGAACGTCGGCAATTTCCTTCGTATGCGGCTGATCGGTCCTTAGAGTCAGATCAAGCTGGCCTCCGCGGACTCGTGAGACGTCACTGGAAAGCTGAGCGATCGCGGCCCGCAGTTCGTCGAGATCGTTTTTCGCCGAGATCGAATCCGTCACTTTCGCAACGAGCTTTTGGAACGACGCACTTAGCTTGTCCGATGTCTCGAGCGGGATAGTCGCCGCCTCGGTCTTTCCGGCCGCGACATCGTCCATTACGGAGATCAAATTTCGCAGCTGTTGACCGTTCTTGTGCAGCGTCTGCAGAAGTTGGTCTGTTTCGATCGCTCCGGTCGTTCGCGGTAGCGACGCGTTCGGGCTTCGTTCAAGCGACCTTGCGAGAAGTGCGACCTCCTCAATTGGTTTGAGCAGGTCCTTGGCAAGAAGCCAGCCGAACCCAAGCGAGGCGAATGTAAGGAGAACGATGGTCGCGAAAAGAGTAAGAAAAGGATCGGCGGAGAGGAACGTGAGAACAAGATATGCCCCGAGGCCGAGAAGGCAGTCGGTAACCGCCAGCGTTCCCGCCGCGAGCCATATTCGGCCCTTGAGTGAGTTGATTACTGATCGTGAGGACGAGTTCATTATGTACTCAAAGGGAGAGAAGTTCTACAAGTCGCGAGGGGTCGACTACCAATACCGGCCGGCCATTGACTGAGGCTTCAAACTCACCGAGCGGATCTTCGATTGACGCATGCCTAAGATCTTCCGCCCGGATCTGCAGCATTTCGCCGATCCGATCGACATTGAAAGCTACCGGCAGCTCCACCCTCTCGCCCATCGGCCTCAATACAACAGCCTTACGTTTTGCCGGATCTCCCGAACCTGCGGGGGCGCCTGTATTCACAACGGCAAGAATGTCTCCGCGATGCGGAGCAATGCCGGTCAGCGGTTCGGGGCCGTCGGGCAGCGGCGTCGGCGTCAGGTGGCCTGTCACTTCGGCTACCGCTCCGGCCGGTATGGCATAATGCCTTTCGCCCAAATAGAACGAAACGAACTTGTGAATTGTCTCGCCGGTCGGCATAGCCGGGGTCTGCACGCTGTGCGAAGACCCTGTGGCCGAGGGCGGATTGTCCAGTGCCATAAGGGATCTTGAGTTAGGCAGGAAATGGGTTAGATCTCGACGGGGGCGCCGCTAAGGTAGGTTTCGACGGCCTTCATCAGCGTTTCCGGACCAAATGGCTTGGTTATATATCCGGTCGTGCCGGCCATGCGTCCGCGAACCTTGTCGAAAAATCCGTCTTTGCCTGAGATCATTACGACGGGAACATCCTTAGTCGCATCCTTCCCGCGGATGACCTTGCAGACTTGATAGCCGTCCATGCGCGGCATCGTGATATCAAGCAGGACCAGATCGGGAACCATCGTGTCGAGCTGCTCGATCGCTTCGACGCCATCGGCCGCGCAGAAGACTTCGTGGCCGCTCTTTTCAAGCTTGCCCGCGATCAGCTTTCTTACTGTCGCGCTATCGTCAACGACTAGTATCCGCTTTTCCTTCGGTCGAGCTTCTGCAGCTTCTTCCTGTCGCTTGATCTCGTCGAGCCGAATCAGAAGGGAGTTTACCTGGCTTCCGAGAACGACGTTGTTCGGGTTCAGATGGGAGGCTTCCTGCAGGTAGTTGAGGCCTGAATCGAAGTCGCGAAGGTTGAGGAACGCAACGCCACAATTCGTCAATTCTTTCTCGGAAAGCGGACGGCTCTCGCGAATCTCTTCCATTTCTTTTACCGCAGCTCGCAGGGCAGTTTTATCCGCATGCGAGTTGGCTAGAAGCATTTCGAGATCCGAAAGCGTGAGAGTTGCGAGACAGCTTCCGCAGGTGAATGCCTGGGCAGGATTGTCTGCTTTACAGAACGGACATTCGGTTTGCGTTACAGCGGGTTCGGCGGAGACGAGTCTGGTCTCGTAGCCTGTGGTTGCCATTACATCCGCAACAGTAAAATCGAGCGGCATCGGGATCGATTCTTCGACCGGCTGGTCCTCTACCGATGCGTGAAACTCGATCGTGTTTTCGACCGGAGCGTTCTCAACGTTTTCGATCGCCTCGAAAACTACCGCTTCCCGATCGAACTGAACCGTGGTTTCGGCGAAGGCGCCGGCGGGGGACGGGACGGGAGCAAATTCTTCAGCGAGGCTAGCGGGTGACGGGACCGGTGCATATTCCTCGGTCTGGTATAGGTCATCGTCAGCCACCGAATAATCTTCGGTAACGGCTGAGAACTCAAAATTATCTTTAGCCTCAACCTCAGGAGCATTTTCTTCCGTAGCATCGGAGCTGTTTCCGCCGGGGAAGGCAAAGGAGAATGCAACCGTGTTCATTGCCCAATCTGCGTTGGATGCAGACGGCTCGGCAACAGCTGCGGCCTCCTCAGCAAATGACTCGAACGGCGAACCCGTTTCGCGTTCGTGAAGCTCGGCAGCGGCATCGGGGAATTCCAGATCCTGCGTCGGACTCTTATCGTGAACGTTTACACTCTCCCTCTGTGATTCGAGGACAAGCGCCGTGTTCTCCATCTCTACCACCGGAGCGGGCGGCGGTTCAACCGGCTGTGGAGCGACCATCGCCATGATCGAGCGAAGTGATCCTATGCCGGAAGCGGCGACTGAATTCTGAGGGTTGATCGCAATGACCTGTTCGAAGGCCTTGATCTTTGCGTCGAATCCGTCCGCCAAATGAGCACGGAGGATCCAGCCATCTTCCGATTCCGGATTCACGCTGATGAATGCGTCAAGCAGATCATTCGCGTCGCCGTTTCGTCCCGCGACGGCTGCTGCCCGAGCCTCGGCGAGAAGCGATTGATTGATCTTATTTTGTGCGGCGGCGTATTCGTCTTTCGCTTCCTGGTTGGACGGATCTATCTCGACCACCTTCTCGAGATAGGTCAGTTTGCCTTCGGGCGAATCAGCAAGTTTTGCCAGCCAGAGCCATGCATCGGCATTTGCCTGATCATTCTCGAGTGCCTGATTAAAGCACTGCGCAGCGAGGTCGGCCTGCCCGCCGCCCGCTGCGTCTATACCACGTTGAACGAAAGTCTTAGCCAGCAACGACTTGGTCGCAGCGATCCATTCAAGGGCGCGGCCGTTGTGGGGGTTGATGTCGAGTACATTATTCAGGAAGATCAGCAGTTCCTCGGGATACTCGCTGATCGATGCCAGCCACAGCCACGCGGATTCCGATGAGGGATTCAATTCAGTTGCTCGCAGAAGCGCGGTTCGCGCTCCGGCACGATCGCCAGCCTGTGCGGCCTGAACTCCTTCACGCAGTGCTTCGTTCGCTTGTCTGTCGTAGTTGCCGATAATTGCTGCATCGACAACCGCTCCATCGATCGCGGTCGTCGAGTTCAGATCTGTTTCGAGTCTCATAGGGGTAGGTGGTTTGGATAACGAGAGAAACTAACACGTCGGGAGGCGAAGGGCAGATACAATTTGCCCACTTTGGCAACGTCGGAAAAGCAATAATAGTGCCACTCCCCGAATCGGAGGCTGTATTCGTCAAACACAGCGGTATCAATAGTTTAGCGAAGTTTTCCGCGCTCGCTGTCGAGAGGTCTGCAGGAATGGCTTGTGACAAAAAGCGGCAGGATCGACAGGATTGTCTAACAAAAAGTGTACACTCGCTATGATGCACAAAGGCGAGAAATCCGGTCAATTTGACGTGGTAATCGTAGGCGGCGGACCTGGTGGAATGGCGGCTGCGCTGTGGTGCCACGAGCTTGGACTGACATCGTGTTTGATCGATAGTGCGTCAAATTGTGGCGGGCAGCTGCATTGGATCCACAATCCGATAACGAACTATCTCGGAGGCAGATTCGACAACGGCACGGCGGCTCTGCGAGCGTTCTCAGCCTCACTTTCCGATCGCCGCTTCACTCAAATGCTGGCTCTCCGCGTGACTGAGATCGATCGTGCATCAATGTCGGTTTCGCTTGACGACGGACGTGATATCTCCGCTAAAGCGATCGTCGTGGCAACCGGAATTCGGCGGCGACAGCTAAACGTACCCGGAGAGGCGGAGTTCAAGGCGCGAGGAATTCTTGATTCCGGTTCTCGTGATAAGAGTGAGGTTTCGGGTAAGACGGCTGCAGTGATCGGCGGCGGTGATGCTGCATTGGAGAATGCTCTGATCCTGGCCGACTACGCCGAGAAGGTCTATCTCGTCCATCGCCGTAATGAATTTTCGGGACGCAGAGAATTTATCCAGGCAGTCAAACATAGCAATCGGATCGAATCCATAATGAATGCTCAGGTAAAGGAGTTCGGCGGTTCGTCGCAACTCGAATTCGTAGATCTCGAACTGACCTCCGGCAATACCCAAAGGATCCCGATCGCCAATGCCGTAGTGCGGATCGGAGTTCAGCCCAATTCCGAACTGCTTAAAGACATTGCGGATCTCGATGATGCCGGATATGTGAATGTCGATCGCGAAGGGAGAACATCCGTTGCGAACATCTATGCGATCGGCGATATTGCCCATCCGACCTCTCCAACGATCGCAACAGCAATCGGTTCCGCGGCAGCGGCGATCAAATCGGTCGCAGCACATATGCGAAAAACTGAATAACGTTCACCCGCTCAAACACTTCCTCCCATTTATCTGAAATATCTCCGAAATCTGGGAGCAATTCATCACGCCCTGCGTGCGGTTTGTCCCATATCAGCCTAAGCATACTAGGCTAAGTCTAGTAATTACAGTGTATTAGCAATAACCGTCCACGTTGGAACGGCGGATGCCCCTGTGTCTCCCGGATCATTTTGATTCACTTTTTGATCAAGCACTACAGGAGGCATTATGAGTATTTCTAGAATGTCAGGATGGATGAAAGGCCTATTCGCATTGCTCGCCGCATTCGTTCTGATCTCAATCAGCGCTCTCGCGCAATCCGGCACGTCGTCAGTCAACGGAACCGTCGTTGACGCGCAAGGCCAGGTCGTCGCCGGAGCTACAATAAAGCTGACCAGCACAGGTCAGGGATCGTCGCGCACCACAACTTCAGACGGAAGCGGCGCTTTTGCGTTCACGTCTGTTGCGCCGGGAGCCTATTCGATCGAGGTCGAGGCATCGGGATTCAAACGCTCGATCATCCGGGACGTCCAGGCACTGGTCGACAAAGCAACGTCGATCGGCGTGAGTCTCGAGATCGGCGAGGTCACCGCTAACGTCGAAGTTTCTGCCGGCGGGATCGAGAACATCGTCAACACCCAGGACGCCAGCCTCGGCAACAATTTCGTCTCCAAGCAGATCTCGCAGCTGCCCCTGGAAGGACGCAACGTAGTAGACCTTTTGAGTCTGCAGCCTGGCGTCACCGCGGACGGAGCTGTCGCCGGTGGTCGGCAGGATCAGGCGAACATTACGCTCGACGGAGTCGACGTTAATGACCAGCAGACCGGCCTCGCCACTCCATTGAACGCGGGCGATCCCGCCCAGGCATTTACTGCCGTTTTACGCGTCACACCCGACTCGGTCGAGGAGTTTCGCGTAACAACGCTAAGCCCGGACGCGACAAAAGGCCGATCCGCCGGAGCGCAGATCTCGCTTATCACAAAAAGTGGTTCGAACCAATTTCGCGGAAATCTGTTCGAATATCACCGAAACACGCTAACGACAGCGAACGATTGGTACAACAACGCCGCCGGAATAGAACGCCCGAAACTTATCCGGAATCTTTTTGGCGGAAGTTTGGGCGGCCCGATCTTGAAAGACAAGCTGTTTTTCTTTTACAACTACGAAGGAATGCGCGAGGCAAAGGATACGGGCGTAACGGCGGTCGTTCCGCTCGCCAGCCTTGGACAAGGCAATATTAGCTTTAACGATCAACTTCTTGATGACGACGGCTTGCCCGTAGCCGGTTATGTTCCGGTTCTGCGGACGATCAATCTCGCTACGATCAACGCCCTAACCGACAGTCAATCGGTAACGGGAATGACGATCCCGATCGTCA
>DAIOWA010000005.1:0-14738 GCA_036758705.1 Pyrinomonadaceae bacterium
TGCTTCTCTTGCAGTTCAAGAAGCCGCTGTTTCAGATAGTCCCCAACGACACGTGCGTTCGTTTTGAGATCGTCTTCCTCGATAACGTTGATCACCGCTAATCCAACCGCACAGGACACCGGATTTCCTCCGAATGTCGAGAACGTAAGGCCCGGAAACGCGTCTGCAACCTCGGGCGTCGCGATAGTCCATCCGATCGGCACGCCGTTGCCCATTCCCTTTGCCGAGGTCATGATGTCCGGCTCGACGCCCCAGTGCTCGATGCCAAACCATTTATCACCTGTTCGTCCCCACGCCGCCTGAACTTCGTCCGAGATGAACAGTCCGCCGTGCCGACGAGCGATCTCTGCAACCTTCGGAAAATATTCCTTCGGCGGAATGATAAACCCACCGACGCCGAGGATCGTCTCGGCCATAAACGCTGCGATAGATCCCGTGGTGGTTGTGTTGATGATGTCCTCGACGTCGTCCGCACACGCGACGCCGCATGACGGATATTCAAGCTTCAGCGGACATCGATAACAATACGGAGCCGGAGCGTGAACGATTCCCGGAATCTGCGACGCTATTGGTCGCCAAGACTTGTGCCCGACCGAAGCAAGCGCCGTTGCCGAACGTCCCGCATACGAATGCCGCAGTACGATGATCTCCTGATTCCCTGTCGCAAGCTTCGCCGCGAGCACCGCCGTATCGTCCGCCTCGGTACCGCTGTTCGTAAAGAACGATTTCTTTAACTTGCCCGGCGAGATCTCGGCGAGCTTTTCGGCCAGATCGCTCTGCGGTTCGTTCGCATAGAGCGTGGACGTATGTGCGATCTTGGCGACCTGATCCTTCCACGCCGCGTTCACCCGCGGATTCGCATGGCCCACGCTCACCGTCAGCACGCCGCCGAAACAATCGAGATACTTATTTCCTGACGCATCCCAAACGTACTCACCCTCGCCGTGGGTTAGCTCGATCGGTTCCTGGTAATAGTTTGCGACGACTGGGAAGAGAAATTCTTTGTGTTTACGAACGGCATCGGAAACCGTCGATCTTTGTTCTGGTTGTGTCATACAGGTCGTTGAAAACAAAAGAGCGGAATTGGACAGATTATTCTATCCCAATCCCGCTATTTCGCCGAAAAGTTCGTGCGGATCATAGTTCGTTGACGGTCAGTTTAATGTCTGCGTATTTCCATGCCTTGCGAAATTGCGAGCCGGCTTTCAACGCCTCGTCTTTTTTGCCCAGAGCCTCGAGTGCTGTCATCAAGCCGAAGTACGATCTGCCGCTGCCCGGGTTACGACGAAGATCCTCGCGAAAGACCTTCTCGGCTTCGGCATTCTGACCATCACGCAATAGAGCACCGCCGAGATTTTCCCTTACGGGCGAAACCGAAAGCGGCGGCTCGGAATAGTCGAGCGTATCCTCGGCCGCGACCGCCTTCGTAAGAGCATCGATCTCAGCCTTCTTGTCGCCGCGTGAACGCGCAATCGCCGCTTCAACCCGGAAATCGTCGATCTTCCACAGGGCCGAAGAATCCGGCATAAGCTTGGCCCGTTCGGCCTGCGCTTTTTCAATATCGCCTTTTACGGCAAATGCCATGGCTCTGGCAAATGCCCAGCCAGTCAGCGTTGCAGGCCTGCTGTCTGCAGCCGGAGCGGGTGCCTTCAATATGTCATCCCAACGCTTGAACCGAGCCCAATACCGAGGTCGCTGATCGGAATAGCGCGGGGCGTAAAAGCCAAATTTCCGATCCAACGTCTTCGAGACCATCGCCGAGTTTCCCTGCATCCCATATGAGAACAGCAGGAAATTCAACACGTGATTGTAATGCCACAGCCTGAATTCCTCCGACAATGTGTCCGTCGGCATCGTCGCCGTCTGCTCATTCGAATCAACCGAAAGATGAAAATTCCCGGTCCGCACATAGATATGTGCGGGCATATGGACCAAATGACCGAACGACGGAGTAAATATCTTTAGTCCACGCAGAGCATCCGCCGCCGCGAGTGCCTTTTCGGCGTACGGTGATTCCTCAACCGCGTGGATGTATGTATGCGTCAAGCCGAGGTGCTTTGGGTGAATCTTTAACGCGGTCTCGAGTACATCGATCATATCCTGCCATGCAGCTGTCGGTTTGCCGTCTTTCGACCAGTTGTCGTAGCCGGCGGCATAAAAGATCGAAAGTGCATAGAGCCCCGCCGCATCCGCGTCTTTGGGAGCTGCAGCATAGATCGGCTTCATCGCATCCTTGTAAGCCGCTTCCGAGACTTTTCGATCGTAACCAGATTCGTCAGGCAGAAGTTTCGACAGGGCCTCGATATAGACACGATCGGAAGGAGGAGCCGGCATCGACATCGCCATTTTTATCGCGTCACGCGCTTCCTTTAATCGCTTCGCATCACCCGGATCACCACCGCCCGTCCCGCGCGGATACGCCGCGAGAGCAATTCCCCAGTGAGCCATCGCAAGTGTCGGATCCAATTCCCCCGCCCGACGAAACGACCTGACGGCATCGCCATCGTTAAAGGCATAATAAAGCGTCAAGCCCTGATCGAAATATGCCTGAGCCTGCTTGTTCGCTGTCGCGACTTTTCGATGCGTGATCGCATCAGTCGTAACAAGTTCTATTGGGTTAGCCGCCGCAGCCGTTTCCGGAACTTTGTGATCCGCATGCTGAGCAGCAACAGTCGCTGCCAGAAATATCGCAACCGCGATCGACCGGGGAAATAGTCTCATATTTTGTAGTGTTGACATCGAAAGTCACGCGAATCTTAGCAGAAGTGGTGCATTGATTGAAGTACGCCGGGAACGGACAGCGAAGGCGTCTCAAATTTTCTTGACACATAAATTCGACGCGCATACGATTCATTGAGTCCATCCTGGAGTTCTAACGAAAAAATATGTCGACGAAACGCTCCCTCTCGGGGTCACTGTATTTCCTCATCGCAGTCGTTCTCTACTCACTGGCATCACAGGCCGCTTCGGCTCAATCTGGCGGCAAGTCGCTTTACAGTCAGATCGACGGATTTCAACTGACAAAAGCCGCGACCGTAAGTGAATACGTTCTAAAGGTCGACCGGGTTACGATCACGTTATCCGGA
The DNA here is from genome assembly GCA_036758705.1 of Pyrinomonadaceae bacterium. Lineage (GTDB taxonomy): Bacteria > Acidobacteriota > Blastocatellia > Pyrinomonadales > Pyrinomonadaceae > OLB17. The sequence goes on from DAIOWA010000005.1 coordinate 3,087, forward strand.
ACGATCTATTTCTCAGAACCGGTAAACGGCAAACATACGGGAGCAGTCTTCATCGGCAAAGGCCGATTCAACGCACCGGTTCCCGAAAGCACGTTCGAAAAGGCAAATGTGCGAAGGCTTTTGAAGGCCGACGTTGTGGACAGTGATTTTTCGGACGCGGTCTTTAGAGCCTCAGACGATTCTCTCGAAGCGATCGCAAAGGCCGCTCAAGCGACAACAGTTCCGCCGAGCGCCCAAAAGATAGCTTCAGAACACGACGGACGCATCCGAAAAGAAACTGGCGGCAACGTAGCGGCTCGGCTTGCTGTCTCGATCCTCAACAACGAACAGCCCGGCGTCTTTTTCTCATCTTTTCGCGGCGGCAAACTCAGCGACTTTAGTTATATTTTCGACCCGTACACTCGGATCCCTACTTCGAACTTTGGACTCAACGGCGGTGAAAAAGGAATCATCTATACGTATAAAGATCCGATCTATTCGGCCGAGGTCTGGATGGCGTTTTACAGCCTTGCCGACTACGAACGGCGGGTCGTGCAGTATTCGGATGCGAACGATCTTGTAGACATTACGGCCTACGAACTCGACGCGGATCTCAGCGCGCCGAAAAGCAAAGTTGGTCTAACCGCAAAGATCAAAATGATCAGCTTAGCCGATGGCACCACGGCGATCCCTTTCTCATTGGGCGAATCGCTCAGCCGGTATGAGGACGAGCGGCTAAAGAAGCAGCTAAGGGTAAGTTCCGTAAAGCTCGCCGACGTGAATCTGGAATTTGCTCAGGAAGATTGGGAAGGAGGATTCACGATATTTTTACCGGCGCCCTTAAAACGGGAAGCGCCGGTCGAGTTGGACGTGACAATGCAGGGCGATTTTCTGGAACAACCAGAAATTCGTGGGGCAAGCGGTTTTTCTTATCCGCGATCGACCACCTCCTGGTACCCTCGACACGGCTATCTCGACCGTTCCGAATATAAGCTGACCTTCACCCATTCGAAAAAATTAAAGATCGTCTGCGTCGGAAATCGTCTCTCGGAAACGCCGCTGCCAGACAACAAGGATCTCGTGGTCACGCAGTATTATATGGACCATCCGATCTCACTCGCGACGTTTGCGTTGGGTCCGTACGTGCGCCACAACGAAGTGACGACCGTTGACGGTACTGACGTCAAATTACCGCTTGAGTTCAATTCCGTCGATACGATGCCGCTGAAAGAAGATTTCATCATCGCCGAACTCAACAATTCGGTACGATACTTTTACAAGCTGTTCGGCGCTTACCCATATAAAACGTATTCCGCATCGTTCCATCCCTACGGCTTCGGTCAGGGTTTTCCGTCAATGCTGATGATCCCGGCAGCCGACAGCGCGAACAAGAACACTTACGCATTTATCTCGCACGAAACCGGCCATCAATGGTGGGGAAACATCGTCGCGTGGAGATCTTACCGCGACCAATGGCTGAGTGAGGGATTCGCCGAATATTCGGGCGTCCTTTACACCGCTTTGCGCGATAGCCCGAAGGCATCGGTGAACCTGATAGACAATATGCGGACGTCTTTGCGCCGTCCTCCTGAAACGATGACCGGCCAGGGCAAAGGCAAGCTAAACGATGTCGGACCCATCATCCTCGGTCACCGGCTGTCGTCTTCCAAAACTTATGGCGGTTACCAGGCGCTCGTCTACAACAAGGGTGCCTTGGTGTTGCGTATGCTTCACTTCCTTTTCACGGATCCGAACAGCGGCAGCGGTGATCCCTTCTTCGATATGATGCGCGATTTTGTCGAGCGTTATCGCAACAAGACGGCTTCAACCGACGATTTCCGATTGGTCGCGAATGAGCACTTTGTAAAAACGCCGATAGCGAAGCGTTACAACATCAAAGATCTAAACTGGTTCTTTCAACAATGGGTGTACGAAACCTACTTACCTTCGTACACCCTCGAATACGCGGTCGAACCGCAGCCCGACGGATCGATATTGTTGACTGGAAACGTGCTGCAAGAGAACGTTCCCGACGGCTTCTTTATGCCCTTACCCCTGAGGATCGGGTTCGGCGGTGATAAAGCCGCGACAGGCACGGTAGCCGCCCTGGGACCGAAGACGCCCTTCAAGATCAAACTTCCTACGAAGCCGACTAAGGTTGAGCTCGACCCGAACAGTTGGGTGCTGTCCGAATCTACATCAACAAAGTGATGGCTGCTGTACGCGTTGGTCATTAATTTCACCCCGTTTGCAGAATTCGTCGGGGCTTTGTTCATAACCTTTGCCGTCCGGGGAAATGCTTGTAGAATGTTGATTCCAAGTGTCTTCCCGTTCCGAAGTGACAGATCTGCTGCGAAAGGCCCAGGCCGGTGATCGCGATTCGCTGGACAGCATTCTTCCGCTGGTCTACGACGAATTGCGTGCCGTCGCCCGGCGACAACTTGCGCTCGAACGCTCTGACCACACTCTCCAGCCGACCGCGCTCGTTCACGAAGCGTATCTGCGACTCCTAGAACAAACCCAAGTCGACTGGCAAAACCGTCTCCACTTCTTCTCGATCGCATCTCAGATGATGCGGCGGATCCTCGTAAACTATGCCGTCGACCGCAAAGCAAAGAAGCGTGGTGACGGAGCAACACACGTCCAGCTTGACGATGCGATGAGCCTGGGCAACGCCGAATCGACCGTCGATCTCGTTCTCCTTGACGAGGTTCTCGAACGACTCACTCTACTCGACGAAAAGCAGGCGCGGATCGTCGAATTGCGATTCTTCGGCGGAATGACGATCGAAGAAACGGCGGCAGTAATGGAGATCTCTCCTGCGACCGTCAAACGCGAATGGCAGATGGCCAAGGCGTGGCTGCAAGTTCAGATGCAAAGCTAGATGTCGCTTACACCCGACGAATATAAGAAGCTCAAAGCCGTATTCAACGAAGCACTCGAACTGCCTTCGTCGGACCGCGAAGCATACTTGTCGGATGCAGCCGATACGGGAATGCGTCGAGAACTGGAACGGATGCTGGCGGCTGCGGATGCCGATGATGATCCGCTCGAAACTCCGGCGATCGAGCAACTTGAGATCTCGGCGCTGCCGGAATCGATCGGCGGCTTTCGTATCGTCCGCGAGATCGGCCGCGGCGGCATGGGATCGGTCTACGAAGGCACGCGCATCGCCGAAAACTTCTCGCAGCGTGCAGCGGTTAAGGTAATCAGGAACGGGATGAACAACGACATCATCCTCCGCCGGTTCCTTTCAGAGCAAAAAATACTTGCTTCGCTCGAACATCCGAACATCGCTCGATTTCTCGATGGCGGAACGACCGCGAGGGGGCTTCCCTTCTATGCGATGGAGTTCGTCGAAGGCCTCCCGATCGGCGCCTATGCGCGAGAAAAAGATCTATCCCATCGCGAGATCGTCGAGCTTTTCCGCCAGGTCTGCTCGGCCGTCAGCTACGCCCACTCGCAGCTCGTCGTTCACCGCGACCTGAAGCCTTCGAACATACTCGTCGATCGAACCGGCACGCTAAAACTTCTCGACTTCGGCATCGCGAAGGTGCTCGAAACCGATAACGTGGAATCGGAAACCGCAACACAGTTCGGAATGATGACGCCGCAATACGCGTCGCCCGAACAGATCCGCGGCGAAAAAATTACGACTGCAAGCGACGTATATTCGCTTGGTATGATCCTGCACGAGCTGCTCTACGGCGAACCGCCATACCACACGGATACCAAGACCTACGCGGAGATCCTTGAAATGGTCTCAGCCGATCGGCCCGTACGAAAACCAACGACGCAGCCTCGACGCCACGACGATCTTTTTCGCATCGTATCAAAAGCCATCCGCCGCGACCTCGAACATCGTTACGCCTCGGTCGAGAGCTTTAGCGATGACCTCAGTCGCTGGCTCGTCGGGCTTCCGGTGACCGCTCGGGCCGAAAGTTTCGGATACAAGTTGAGCAAGTTCGTTCAGCGAAATCGCGTGGCGGTCGTCGCGTCAGGTGTAGTTTTCGTCTCGCTCCTAACGGGTATCGTCATCGCCGCCTGGCAAGCCCGCCGAGCGGAAGAACAGCGAGTGCTGGCGGAGCGTCGATTCGCCGAGGTGCGGACGCTCGCGAACAATGTCGTATTCAAATACCACGATGAGATCGCCAAACTCGATGGCTCGACCGGTGTTCGCGAGATGCTGGTCACAGATGCGCTGACCTACCTCGACGCGCTATCAGCCGATGCCGCGGGCGATACCGGATTGCAGCGTGAACTTGCCCTCGCTTACATCAAACTCGGCGACGTTCAGGGAAAGCTTTATTCGGCAAACGCAGGAAATACGGAGGGTTCTATAGAAAGCTATAAGAAGGCAGTTGCGTTGTTTGAGAACGCGCTCACAAATCAACCCGGAGACACGCAGATCACGACCGATCTTGTCGAGGCTTATGACGCGCTCCTGTTCAGCCTCAATCGAGCTCCGCTTGGTGCGAACGCAAAGGCAGGTCTGCTGCAGCGATCGGGCGAACTATTGGAACGTCTTGTCGCCGCGAATCCGAACGATCTTGCTTTGATGATCCGACTGGCGACGTATCACATCCGCTCGGGAGACGCATACGGCACAAACGACCACACGGAAGGTCTCAAACAGAAGCTTGAACTACACGAAAAAGCTCTCCCGATCGCCGAGAAACTACTTCTCGTCAACGACAATGATCCCAAGCGACTGCAGGCGATCGCGCGCACCTACCAACGACTCGGCACCGATCATATGTGGCTCGGCGAAGCAGCCTTAAAGCTCGGCGACAAGGACCTCGCTGAACTCCACTTCAGGCAGGGCGTACCGTATCACGAAAAAATGGTTGAAGTTATGGAACGCGTCGCGACGCTCGAGCCCAATGCCTCCGAATCCCGGCGCCTCCAGATCGCGGCATACAGTTCGATCGCCGAACTCCTCTCCCACACGCCGCGGACGCAGGAAGCACTGAACTACGCGCGGCAAGCGTCTATACTGGCAAAAAGAGGAAAGGAACTCGATCCGGGCAACCGCGAAGCCGATATGGAGATTGGAAATGTCGCGTCGGTCACGGGAAAGATCCACGAAAGCTCACACGACCTGGACGCCGCCGCCGAGAGCTTTCAACTCGCCTACGAATCTTTCCGTCGCGTAGCTGGCCGTGATGCGAAGAATGTAGAAGCAATCTCGGGAAGCGTTCAGTCGTGCAAGAACCTGATCAGGCTCTTCGAAGCCACTGGCAATGCGAGTAAGCTTGCCGAATATAAGCGCATCTACAACCAACTAACAGCCACCCCAAAACCCGCCTAATACAAATTCCCTTCACGTTTCCTGCCGGTGTAATCCACGTACACCACCTTCAGCTCCGTATAGAAATCGAGCGACGTAGATCCCTGTTCGCGTGCTCCTAGGCCGGTGTGCTTTACGCCGCCGAATGGAATGTGAGCTTCGCCGCCGGTGGTGGGCGAATTAATATGTGTCATTCCGGTCTCGATCTCATCGACGAATCGATAGACGAGATTCGTGTCGTTCGTAAACACCGACGACGAAAGGCCGTAGTCGCTGTCGTTAGCAACCGCCATTGCTTCGTCAAAATCCTTTACACGTAAGATCGAAAGTACCGGCCCGAAGATCTCCTCGCGTGCGATCCTCATATCTCGCGTCACGCGATCGAACACGGTCGGCTCGACGAACCAGCCGTTCTCCAATCCGTCACCTTCAGCGCGCTTCCCGCCGCACATCAACTCGGCTCCGTCCTCGCGTCCGATGTCGATGTACTTCAACACCGTGTTGAACTGACCCTCGTCCACCGACGGCCCGATGTCCGTTCCCGCATCATCACCCGCTCCAAGCCGAAAACTCTTCGCCCGTTCAACTATCTTAGAGACGAACTCATCCGCGACCTTGTCGATCACGATCGCACGCGATGTCGCGGTACACCGCTGCCCGGTCGATCCGAACGCTCCCTGCGCCGTCGACTCAATGGCCAACGCCATATCACAATCTTCGAGTACGACAACCGGATTCTTTCCGCCCATCTCCGCCTGAAACTTTAGCCCTCGCGGAGCAACCTGAGCATTAAGCTTCAATCCGGTTTCGGTCGAACCGGTAAACGATATCGCCTTCACCGCCGGATGATTCACGATCTCGCCGCCGGCTTCACTTCCCGACCCAAGCACAAGATTCAGCACGCCGGACGGCAATCCCGCGTCAATGAATACTTCGGTCATTAGAACTGCCGTTGCAGGGGTTAGCGTCGCCGGTTTGAACACCACCGTATTCCCCGCTACCAATGCCGGGGCGATCTTCCACGCCGGGATCGCGACCGGAAAGTTCCACGGCGTGATCGCGGCGACGACTCCGTGCGGCTCCTTCACCGTGTACGCAAAGTTTGCCGGAAGCTCCGACGGTATCGTCTCGCCGACCATCCGACGCGATTCACCGGCACAAAACTCGACGACATTGATCGCCCGCGACACCTCGCCGCGAGCCTCGGCCAGCGTTTTACCTTCCTCCCGAGTGATCGCCGCGGCAAGCTCTTCTTTCCGCTCTTCCATCAGCCTTGCGGCCTTTGCCACGATCCTTCCGCGGGCCGGAGCAGGCGTTCGCTTCCACCCGTGAAATGCATGGAACGCCGCCTCGACCGCTGACCGTGCCTCTTCGCGAGTCGCCATCTGGATCCTCCCGATCACGTCGCCGACATTCGCCGGATTAATATTCTCCGCCGTCTTCCCCGACGCCGAATCTATCCACTTCCCATTTACGTAACTCTTATAGATCGTCATAGATTCGGCAATCTTATGCTCAAAATGCAGTGTCCGCAAATGCAGTTCTGACTGGAGGCACAGATTCGCATTCGCGGACATTTTGTGGAGGGGGATTGTAAGAGCGGTTCTATTTCATCGATTCCTTATCCGGCTTCGGAAACGTCTGCAGCCATTTGCCGTCGACTTTCTCGAAATCCATCGTCTTCCAATCGCCTTTCTCAGTCAGATATTCGACGGTCGCCGTATCGACCTTGATCTTCTCGTTTCGAGACTCGGCCTTGTCGGCCCGCGGCTTGTCGCACATTTCCTTGACCACATCATCGAGCGATTTCTTATCCGCCTCGCCCATCATCGTCAGGAATTCTTTGATGTCGTCCGAATAACCCGCACAAACCGCCCGCAACACACCCGTTTGGGTAGGCACGTAGATTATTTTTCGGATATCCTTACGATCGATGACATTCGCCAATTTGCGACACCTGCTCGAGACCAGGACCGCCGAGACGCCCGATAAAACGTTCCTATTCGCTGAGGCAGACGGTCGCGAATGGACCTACGCCGAGTTCGACAAAGCCGTTAACCGGACGGCGAACATGCTACTTGCAAATAGTGTTGGCAAGGGTGATGTCGTCAGCCTCCTGATGCCGAACTCGCCCGAATACGTCACCGCATACTTCGCCTGCTGGAAACTCGGCGCGATCGCCGGCCCGGTGAATTCCCTGCTCAAACCAGAAGAGGTTGCGTGGGTCGTCACCAACTCCGAATCGAAACTCATCTTGTCAGAACCCTCTGCGTTAGCGGGGGGTCAGTTAGATTGCGTTCCAGACACTATTCCAGTGGTCACAAACTGGCCGCCCGCTCACGCAGGCGGTTCTGACTTGCTCGCGGAAACTACCCTCACCACCGACGACGAAGCCATCATCATCTACACATCCGGCACGACCGGCAAACCGAAGGGCTGCCTGCTCACGCACGGCAACCTCCTCGCCAATGCCGAGCAGATCACCAACTGGATGGGCTTCGGCTCCGACGACCGGCTGCTCACGATAATGCCGCTCTTCCATATGAACGCCGTAACCGTCACCACGATGACCGCGCTCTACTGCGGCGGATCCACGGTCGTTTCACCCAAATTTTCCGGCTCCCGATTCTGGGACATCATCGAAAAATACGGCATCACATCCTTCGGCTCCGTCGCCACAATGTTGTCCATGCTGCTGACACGGTCAGAACCCCCTGCGTCAGCGGGGGGCCAGATCGTTAATCGTGAGTCAGCGACCTGGCCGCCCGCTCACGCAGGCGGTTCTGACTCCCTCAAATTCGCCATGTGCGGATCCGCTCCCGTCCCCGCCGAGGTATTAAAACGCTTCGAAGAAACCTTCGGCGTGCTCGTGATCGAAGGCTACGGACTCTCCGAATCCACCTGCCGCTCGAGCTTCAACCCGCCGAACGAAAACCGCCGCCCGGGATCGTGCGGACTCCCGATCGGCAACGAGATGGCGGTATTCGACGAAGAAGACAACGCCGTAAACGATGGCGAGCTTGGCGAGATCGTCCTCCGCGGGCCGAACATCTTCAAGGCGTATTTCAAGAACCCCGACGCCACCGCAAAAGCTTTCGCGAACGGCTGGTTCCACACCGGCGACATCGGCTACCGCGACACTGACGGATTCTTCTACATCGCCGACCGCAAGTCCGATATGATCATCCGCGGCGGCGAGAATATCTATCCCCGCGAGATCGACGACCTTCTCTACACTCACCCCGCCATCGCCGCCGCCGCCGTCATCGGCGTCCCCGACAACCTCTACGGAGAAGAAGTCGCCGCCTTCATCGTCCTAAAGGACGGCTACGAGGCGGCCGCAAAGGCGGAAACACGATTGTTAGGGAGTGTGTCCGATTCAATGCACAAGCCCGCTCGTGAGCAAGGGCGATATCAGGCCGCTGCCGATCAGTCGATCTCGGAGCAAGACATCATCGACTTCTGCAAACTCCACCTAGCCGACTACAAATGTCCCAAGACCATCCATTTCGTTGACGACATCCCCAAGGGCCCAACCGGCAAGCTCCTTAAGCGCGAATTGGCAAAGCTGGTTTCGAGGGCGTAAGATTAGGGATTTCTATGACTAAGCGAGTTCTTGGAATTGCAGTTGTAGGTATTGGCGGAGCGGTCGGCACGACCATGGCGGCGGGAGTCGAACTCCTCAAACAGGGCGTGATCGACAAGACCGGCCTGCCGCTAGCTGATGCTGCGGTTGACGGTTTAGCCGATTACACCGATATCGTATTCGCGGGATGGGACCTCTTCCCCGATCACCTCGCCAAAGCCGCCGAGAACCACGACGTGCTTAGCTACAAGCAATTCGTCGCGACCGAATCCGCCTTAATGCAGATCAAGCCTTGGCTGGCAGTCGGCGCTCCGCGATTCCTCTCGCTGATCGATGGAGAAAATAAGATCTCTGGCAACGGCCATCGAGCAGTGATCGAGAAGCTTAGAAAGGACCTTCAAGGCTTCAAAGAAAACTGCGACTCGGTCGTCGTCATCAATCTCGCTTCGACGGAAAAGCTCGCAAGCGAAGGCAACGAGATCTTCAATTCCATCGCGAGTTTCGAGACAGCTCTCGACGAAAACTCGCATGACATCTCGCCCGCGACGCTATACGCCTACGCTGCGATCGCCGAAGGCGTGCCGTATGGCAACTTCACTCCGTCGGTCGCCGCCGACATTCCGGCTTTGATCGAGTTCGCTGAAAAACAAAGTGTGCCGATCGCAGGCAAGGACGGCAAGACCGGCCAGACGTTCATCAAGTCGGTGATCGCTCCGGCACTGCGTTCGAGAGCGTTGAAAGTGGATGGATGGTTTTCCACGAATATCCTCGGAAACCGCGACGGGCTCGCCTTGTCGAACGCAGAATCGCTCGCGTCGAAGGTGAAAACTAAGAGCAGCCTGCTAGACGACATCCTCGGCTACGAGGTCGAAGATCACATCGTCGACATCCGCTACTACCGCCCCCGCGGCGACAACAAGGAGGCTTGGGACAACATCGACATCCGCGGATTCCTCGGTCAGCCGATGCAGCTAAAGGTCAATTTCCTCTGCAAGGATTCGATCCTCGCCGCCCCGCTCGCGATCGAGATCGCGCGTTGCCTCGATCTTGCTCAGCAACGCGGCGAAGGCGGCATCCAGGAACAGTTGTCGGTATTCTTTAAGATGCCGATGTTCCGGTCCGAAGCTCTCGACCAGCGATTCCATCAGCAGGAGGCGGCACTACTTCGATGGCTGTCGACCTAGCTCAGCCTCGGCCGCTATGTACCCAAAGCTTGACCACTGGCTGCCTTCAACGATCTTCCCAAAGATCGCCATTGCCTTCTCTCGATCACCGTTGTAAAGAAAATAATTCCCGATGCCATAGCCAAGCGACGCCGAACCGAGCGTATTCGCATCTCCCTTGATCGTTGATAACAAATTCTCCGGTCGCTCCTCGCCGCGATTCAGTTTGATCAGCTTGAGGTAGTCGTCATTCTCGATCACCTCGGGATCTTTCGGAAGCGAATCCAATAACCGCTTCGCTTCCTTCGTCTTGCCCATCCGCCTCAGCGTCATATACCGCCAGTAGACGGTGGCCACAAGCATATCGTTGTTCTTTGAAACCTGCTGACATTCCTCGTATGCCTCCTCGGCTTTCTTGAAATCGCCCTTCAGATAGTAGGCAAGACCAAGGTGATACCAGATGTTCGATTGCAGAGTGCTTGTCGGGATGTTGCGGGCATTCGGCATGCCGTCGGGCTCGATCGAATCTGGCTTGCCTTTGATCAGTTTCGCGGCAGTTTCAAAGTCGCGGATCGCGTCGTCAAAACATCGGAGCGTGATATAGCGATGTCCGCGATGCCGGTACATCCGAGCGTCGTTCGGAAACTTCTTGACGCCTTCGGAAAAGATCTTGATAGCTTCCTTATACTCGCCCGTGTAAGCCGTCCGCCGTCCGTACCAGATCAACTCCTCCGCGATTTTCGGATTCTTCTCATATGCAGCTTGTGCGATCGCAAGATTCGCTGCGGATACACTTGCCGCCTCGGCGGACAGCACCGGTTTGATCTGTCTCGCCGTTTCGACACAGACCTGTCCCCACGCAATACAACAAGCGAGCATGACAAAAGCGATCGCGAATAATAACTTCATTTCCCGAATGTTAACAGACCCTTGGTTTTGATTCCCAACCCTACTTGCGTGAAAATTGAACCCATTGAGGAAATCAAGAATGTCAATCAATTCAATCTCATATTCTCTGCCATCCCAGATCGAAGACGCTGTCCGCGACGAAATGTCCGCTTGGAACGCGGACAATAGGATTCGACGCATCTGGGCAAAAGATGCATCCGTTTGGACCGGTGACGACGAAGCAAAGTGGCTCGGCTGGCTGACGATCGCCGAAGAGGAGGCAGCCGATACCGCGAAGTATCACGCTCTTGCAAAAGACATCGACGATGCACGCTTCACGGATGTCCTGCTCATGGGAATGGGCGGATCATCACTGTGTCCGGAGGTCCTTGCCGTCACCTTCGGCAAGAAGCATTTTCACATTCTAGATTCGACCGTTCCCTCACAAATAAAAGCAGTCGCGGACAAACTCGACCTCGCCAAAACACTCTTCATCGTCGCCAGCAAATCGGGTTCGACGCTTGAGCCAAACTGCTTCAAGCAATACTTCTTCGATCGTGTCTCGCAGATCTCGGACGAGCCCGGCAAACAGTTCGTCGCAATTACCGATCCGGGATCGAAGATGGAGCAGATCGCGAAGGACGATGGTTTCCGTCATATCTTTTACGGGAAGCCCGAGGTCGGCGGCCGATTCTCTGCTCTTTCGGCCTTGTGCGCCTCCTTTTCGCCGGCCTGGCTGCCGCTGC
>DAIOWA010000006.1:0-14111 GCA_036758705.1 Pyrinomonadaceae bacterium
ACCCGTTCACAGTTTTTCCATCTCAGAAAAACTATCCCTATGTGATCTATGTCCTATTTGGTAAGAACGGATGTTTAACACATAGGCACAAAGTGGGCATAGGTAGCCTGACATGGTTCCTAAAGTTCCATTTCAAAGAGCGTTAACAGAGAAAAATTTCATTTACTTGGGACAAGCGGTTCGTCAATTGGGACGAGCCGTTTTCATTTACGAATCTTTACGAAAGGCCTATTGCGCTCAGGGAACAAACCGTTACAGAATAGTTTACGAACCCTTTGACCGATGCCATCTGCAGCCCTTGCAATAAAAGATTCCGCTGCCGTAACCGACCTTGAGCTGGTCGCTAAGTCGATCGCGGGCCGTGAGGACGGATTCGAAGAGCTTGTCCGACGCTATCAGCGTCCGATCACCGGCTACGTTTTCCGGATGCTCGGCGATTACGATTCCGCCCTGGATGTGTCGCAGGAAGTTTTCATTAAAGTTTACAATTCGCTTACCAAATACAGCTCCGAATACAAATTCTCTACTTGGATCTATCGCATAGCCCACAACGCCGCGATCGACCATATGCGCCGCAATCCGGCGGTACAGCAAAGCCTCGAAACCGAATCACCCGACGGAACGTATCAGATCCAGCTTGAAAGTCCGAATCCCTCGCCTGAAAAGGACCGGGAACGGAGCGAATGGCGGGTCGAGATCGACAAGGTTGTCCGGTGCCTGCCGGCGGCGTATCGCGAGCTTATCCTTCTGAGACATGCTCAGGACCTCAGCTACGACGAGATCGCCGACGTAACCGGGTTGCCGCTTGGAACCGTCAAGAACCGCCTATTTCGTGCCCGCGAAATGATGAGAACGATGTTTCTCGATCGCGGATTCACGGGAATCTAGACTCTATCCAAACTTTCAAGCAAACTGGTAGACGCGTGAAAGAAACGTCAGCCGAGTTTGTGTTCGATTGCCCCGCCGAAGAGATCTCCGCATACATTGATGGAGAACTTGCCGCGGACGTAGAACTCGCGCTCGAAATGCATTTAACGGGTTGCGATATCTGCCGCCGTGAACTGAACGATCAGAAAGGATTCCTACTCGCGCTATCGGATACGCTCGAACGCGAAGCACCGATCGAACTTCCTGAAAACTTCACAAGGTCTGTCGTGGTGAATGCCGAAAGCAAGGTCTCCGGACTTCGTGATCGTAAACAGCGTTCGTCGGCATTTTTGATCGGTGGACTGTTGCTGCTTCTCGCGGCCGTTGCCGTTGGAAGCTTCACCGGAGTTTTCTCACCGCTCACCCTCGCTATCGAGAAGCTTCTAGCTTTCGGTTCCGCTTTGATTCACGTCGCCGCTGATCTGCTTTATGCGATCGCCGCAATGTTTCGTTCCATCCTACAAACTCAAACCTTTACTGCCGCGTTCACGTATATAGCAATAAGCCTGGCGATCGTTCTTCTTATCTATTTTGGTTCACGATCGTTAAGGCGCTATTTACGGACACCGGGAGCGTGAGCGGTTAAAGTTGCAGTACAGTCAGACGATAGAAACTAAGTGGATCGGGGCCGTTGTCAGGGTAATAATCGCGGCGGTATTTGTACTTGCATTCTCGGCGATCGCATTCGCGTCCGCCTCATTCACAACTTCATCCGACAACGAAGACCTTGAGGTCAACGACAGTCCTGAAATGTCAGTGATCGCGGTTGCAAAAACCGTGATCGTAAAGCACTCAGCAAAGGATGTTTTCGTGTTCGGCGGGGATGTAATCATAGAGGGAAAGGTTTCAGGCGATGTCGGCGTGGTCGGCGGGAAGATCACGCAAAAAGAAGGAGCGTTTATCGGCGGCGACGTGATCGTGATCGGCGGCGCGTATAAACCGGATGGCCTGCAGCCCCTTCGCACTGAAGGAAAGGAGACGATCGTATTCGGCATTCTCGAAGACGAACTCCGTGATCTTGGCCGCAACCCATCGTCGATCTTGTCGCCGTCGCTGACGCCCGCTTTCTTTGCCCAGCGAATATTGTCAGCCCTTTTTTGGTTTGTCGTAACTCTTGGTTTCGCAACAATTGCCCCCGGTGCTGTTAGCCGTGCGATTGCCCGAACCAATCTGTCTCCCGCTAAGATCGCGGGACTTGGATTGGCGGGCCTCATAGGCTCGCTGTTGCTTGTCTCAACGGCCTCCACAGCTCTTCCCGAATACCTGAGCGTGATAGTGTGGCTGATGGTTGTAGGCCTATTGATGTTAGCCTACTTATTCGGCCGCGTTACGCTGCAGCTAAGCATCGGCAAATACGCCCAAAAACACTTTCTTCCAAGTTACAAAGCTAACGAAACAGTTGCGATCTTGCTTGGGGTCGTTCTCTGGACCGTTCTCCTGTCGCTGCCGTACATCTGGATCCTTGCCGTCCTTGCCGTTTTTGCCGCCGGCGTCGGCCTCGTTGTAACAGCCCGCAATAACGCGTCGGTTCGTCCCAGTTGACGCGACAACACGTTTTCTTACAAATCTTTACAGATTTGGTCAAACCTGTGCGATAGAATCTACGTCTTACAGCATTGGGCAACTTTTCATGCCCAAAAAGCGTAAGTTTCTAAGCATTTTTTCGCGAAATATAATGTCAAGATCTATTTTTGCAGTCGCATTTATCGCAATCCTCGGTGCCGTGTCCGGCGTCTTTGCTCAGGGAGCGCCAAAACCGTCATATCTCACTGGCGACGTGGTTTCGGTAAACGAATCAAAGATCGTCCTCAAGACGAAAGATGGCGACATGGAAGTTGGCCTTTCGTCGTCGACGGAGTTCAAGAGAGTTCCACCGGAGAATCCTGTTCTCAAGGCTGCCGTACCTGCACAATTGTCGGATGTCGCGGCCGGGGACAAACTCGTCGTCAGCGGCATCTACGGGGACGATAAAACGGTCCTTCCCGCACGAGCCGTTTACATCATTTCGAAATCGGATCTGGCCCAGAAGAACGCTAAAGAGACCGAACGCTGGTCGACTCGCGGTATCAGTGGTCGCGTAGCTTCGGTAAATCCGGCTACCAATCAGGTTACGATCGAAGTTCGCGGGTTGATGAACTCGACCTCAGTTGTCGTCACGCCGAAGAGCGACGCCATCTTCAAACGATACAAACAGGATTCGGTCAAGTACAGCGAAGCGGTTGAGAGTACGATCGGCGATATCAAACAGGGCGATATGCTCAGGGCCGTCGGCGATCGCGGAGCGGAAGGCACGACCTTTGCCGCCGAAGAGATCTTGACCGGTGCGTTTCAGACGGTTGCGGGAACTGTAAAGTCGGTCGATACAGCGACGAATGAGGTAGTGGTAACTCAGGCTGGTACCAACACCGACGTGACGATCGCTATCACGCCGAATTCCGCGGTGAAGCGTTTCCCTGAGGAAATGGCTCAGCGGATGGCGGGAATGGGTGCACTCGGCGGCGGAGCAGCAGGCCAGCCAGGTCAGTCGGGCCAGCGAGGAATTCGCCCGGCGAGCGGAGCTCCGGCGGGCGGACAGCCAGGCGGTCAACGTCCTCCCGGTGCGGGTCCGGCGGGGCCAGGCGGCGGCCAAGGCAGAGTGATGGCCGGCGGCGGAGCACGCGGCGGCATCGACGATATGTTCGAGCGGTTCCCGGTCATTTCCATTTCCGACCTTAAGCCGGGAGATGTGATCGCGGTCTCAAGCTCGAAAAATGGTGGCTCGCAAAAGATAAACGCGATCAAACTTTTAGCCGACGTCGGCCCATTTTTACAAGCTGCTCAAATGCAGGCAGCGGCCCAGGGCGGCCGTAACCGCGGCGGGGCGGGCGGACAGCAAACATTTACGATACCCGGACTTGACGGATTCGATTTCTAAAGCACTTTATTTTGATATCCGGCGTTCTCGCAGAAGTTTTGAGTCGCCGCTAATACAGGACTAATACGATGAAATTATTGAGACTTTCCATACTCGCTTTGGCCTTATCGCTCGGGATCGCTCCCGCGGCGTTCGGCCAATCGACCGGAAGCGTAGGCGGCCAGGTGCAGGACAGCTTCGGTGCGGTCGTGGTAGGCGCGTCGATCACGGTCGTTGCTGCCGACGGCAAGGAAAAGACCGCAACGAGCAATCAGCGGGGCGAATTTGCCGTGACCGGACTTGCCCCGGGTACGTATACCGTCAAGGTCAAGGCAACGAACTTTGCTCTTTATGAGAATACAGAAGTAGCCGTCACAGCCGGAGAGCGTGCCGAATTGACCGTACCTTTGACGGTTGAAGTGATGGAGGAAAATGTCGAGGTTTCCGATTCCAACTCGGTCAGTACCGATCCCAACAATAGTGCGGGAACGACCGTCCTTGGCGAAAAGGAGCTCGATGCCTTGCCGGACGATCCGGATGAACTTGAGGCGGCTCTTCAGGCTCTTGCCGGAGCCTCTGCCGGTCCGAACGGCGGCCAGATCTATATCGATGGTTTCACAGGCGGACGGCTTCCGCCAAAGGAAGCGATCCGCGAGGTCCGCATCAATCAGAATCCGTTTTCTGCAGAATACGACCGACTCGGCTTTGGCCGAATCGAGATCCTTACTCGGCCCGGATCGGACAAGTTTCGCGGAAATGTCAGCGCTAACTTTAACGACGAGAGTCTGAACTCGCGAAATCCGTTTTCGCTGAATCCCAAGCGTGCTCCTAGCCAGATGAGGGCTTTCGGCGGCAATATCTCGGGTCCGGTCATTAAAGGAAAGGCTTCCTTTTTTGTCGACGTTAATCACCGAAGTAATGATTCGAACGCGGTCGTAAATGCAAGCGTACTCGATGCGGATCTTAACCGGATCCCGTTTCAAGAAGAGTTTCAGGTGCCGACTAAGCGATTCTCGATCAGTCCGCGATTCGATTATGCGATCAACGCGAACAATACCTTGGTCGCTCGCTATAGCTATCAGCGCGGTTCCTCGGAAAACCAAGGTATTGGCAATTTCACGTTACCTTCAAGGGCATCAGAATCGAGCAACTGGGAACACGAGTTTCGCCTGACCGAGACCTCGATAATAAATCCCACCACGGTCAATGAGACGCGATTCGAGATCGATTGGGACAAGAATTCACGCTTCGGCGACAATTCGATCCCTGGGATCAACGTTTCCGAGGCATTTTCGGGCGGCGGAGCAACCATCGGCGACTCGTTCAGCAAAGGAAATTCTTGGGAGATACAGAATTACACTACGACCACCCTCGGATCGAACCATTCGGTTAAGTTCGGGGCCCGTGTTCGTAGAAATTCGCTGACGGATCGTTCGGAAAATGGATTCGGAGGGAGTTTTTCGTTCACTGGTGCTCCGGCTATCTGGAACATTTC
This sequence comes from Pyrinomonadaceae bacterium, assembly GCA_036758705.1. Taxonomy (GTDB): domain Bacteria; phylum Acidobacteriota; class Blastocatellia; order Pyrinomonadales; family Pyrinomonadaceae; genus OLB17. Next base: position 5,316 of record DAIOWA010000006.1, read on the forward strand.
CGGGTGCCCGGGCAATCAGGACCCCGCGTGTGCCATTGATACGCCAGCGCTGACACCGCTGGACCAATACCGCGGCACGATCCTAGGATTGACCGATAATCGTTACTATCCGGCGTCCTACTCGGTAACGGTTGGGAATCCGGAGCAGAGTGTGTCGCGAACCGATTACAGCCTGTTCTTTACGGACGATTGGCGGATCAGCCCCGGTCTGACCTTGAGTGCCGGCCTCCGTTACGAGAATCAGACCAACATGAGCGATAACACGAACTTTGCTCCCCGGTTTGCGATCGCATGGTCGCCGGGAGCGGGCGGAGCCAAGGCTCCGAAGACCGTGATTCGCGGTGGATTCGGCGTGTTTTACGATCGTTTTAGTGAGAATACGACACTCACCGCTTTGCGGTTCAATGGCAGCGAACAGCTAAACCTGATCGTTAGTGCAAATCAATCGACAGAGGAATTGAGGCAGGCCGCGATCGATCTTCTCAGGCAGCCTGTGTTCACGCTGGGTGGAGTTACTAACATACCGACAATTGACGAAATTCAGGCCGCTCTTCCGCAATCAAATGTGATCCGAAGAATATCGTCCGATCTTAAGGCTCCGGTAACCTACCAGGGCGCGATCAGTTTCGAAAGGCAGTTGCCCGCGAGAACGACGTTCGCTGCGACCTATGTAATTTCGCAAACGAACAACGTGATTAGGCAGCGGAACATAAATGCTCCGATCTGTTCAGATCCGACCGATTGTCGAAATGCTCCCGTACCATTCGCTGGGTTCGGTGGTATTTATCAGTATGAGTCGGCCGGAACGAGCCGGACAAACCGGTTGAACTTTAACATCAGATCGAACTTTAGTCCGCGCTATTCATTGTTTGCGAACTACAGCCTGGGCTTTAGCAGCAATAATACAGATGGCGGATTTCCCGTTTACTCATATGGCCGACTGGATGAATTGGATGGATCGAATGGTTCGGTATCGGTCGATGAGCGAAACAGCTTTTTGGATGAATGGGGCCGTGCATCCTTCGACACGCGACATAGCTTTGTGGTCGGTGGGAATTTCAGTATGCCGTGGGGTATATCCTTGAGCCCGTTCATTAACTACAACTCAGGTCGGGCGTTCAACATAACGACCGGTCAGGATGAGAACAACGATCTGCAGTACAATGAGCGGCCGACGTTTGGTTATCTCGGAGACCGCTGCGACGAGCTTGGCCTTGCATACTCGTACTGCGACGTATCGGAATACGATCCGAACGAGATCATTCCGAGAAACTTCGGACGTTCTCCGCAGTTCGTGAATGTAAATCTCCGCGTCAGCAAGACCTTTGGATTCGGTAAAACCGAAGGATCGTCATCTGCCAGAACCGGTGGCCAAGGTGGCCAGCGTGGCGGTGGTGGTAATCGCGGCGGTGGCGGTCCGGGCGGCGGTGGCCGGATGGTTATGATGGGCGGCGGTGGCGGCGGCTTTTTTGGAGGCGGCGGTGAACGCAAACCTTATAATCTGAACCTGAGCGTCAATTTCAGCAATCTGCTCAACAAGGTCAACTTCGGAGCACCGGTCGGCAATATGTTATCCGGCCGATTTGGACAATACACTTCGACCGCCGGCGGTTTTGGAAACTTCGGCGGGGGCGGCGGATCCGCAAACCGCAGGATCGAACTGCAGGCTCGGTTTAGCTGGTAATCCGCAATCGATTACAATCAAAGCCGTTGAAAACAATGGGCGAAGATCTTCTCGATCTCTCGCCCATTTTCCGTGAAGCTACAGAAATGAAGACCCTTTTCGCCATCGCGTTTCTCATATCCGCACTGTTCTCTGTTAACGCCCAGAACGAGAAGTTCACCAAAGATACCAAGCCGCTGAGCGAAGCAGGGTCGGCTGCAAAGACGGCGTTCGACGCGCATGGCGGGGCGAAGCTCAAGTCGATCAGGACTTTGGTGATCAAAGGCGGAGTGGACGTAACCGTGCAGACCCAATCGCTTCCCGGAGCATTTTCTACCGTCATTGCGGGTGAAAAATATATCCTCGACATCCAGACGGCATTTCAGTCGATCAAACAGACCTTCGATGGTACGAACACGGTGTCGTCGATGAACGGGATCACGCTGCCGCCGGTTACGTCGCTCGGATTTCCATTGCTGCCGAGGTTTGGTGACGATGGCTATGTTGTTAGTCCGGTGCCGGTAGGCAAGCGGAAGGAGAAGGGATTCCGCCTAACGGCTCCTGATGGGTTTTATACCGACTTTTATCTTGATGAGAAAACCGGACTTATCAGCTCATACGAATCGGCCTACGAGATGAACGGCCGCACGTTCACGACCTCGATCGTGATCGATAAGTACAGAATTGTGGATGGGATAACCGTGCCGGAGCGTTACTCGCAGCGATTCGATCTGGGGCCGATCACGGCGTATGCGAACTTTAAGGCGAAGGACATTCTGATCAACTCGAAGATCGACGACGCGGTTTTCGGGGCAAAGAAGTAAGCCTATTCCTTAGCAAAGCGGCTATCCTTCCACCAATCAATGGTGCGACGGATGCCTTCGTCCAATCCAACTAGTTTCGTGTAACCGAGCCATTCCTTAGCTCGAGAATTGTCGGCCTGAGAGTGCTTAACATCGCCCGTGCGTTCGGGTTGGAAGTCGATGGTCACATTGGTTCTGCCGGTGACACTCTTCATCACTTCAACCAATTCGAGCAGCGATACGCGCTCGCCGTTGGCAACGTTCATCACCTGCCCGCTGCCGCTCGTCGCTTCCATTGCCCGGATATTTGCGTCGACGACGTTGTCGATGTAGGTAAAGTCGCGGGACTGTTCTCCGTCGCCGTAGATAACCGGTGATCCCCCTTTCATAAAGGCGTCGATAAAGCGCGAGATCACGCCCGAGTATTGTGATGACGGATTCTGTCTTGGGCCAAAAACGTTGAAGTATCGCAGCGAGAAGGTCTCAAGGCCATAGACCTGAGCAAAAACGCGACAGTAATACTCGCCTGTCAGCTTCGCCGCCGCGTAAGGTGACAATGGCTCCGGTGCCATCGTCTCGACTTTGGGTAACGTCTGTTGGTCACCGTAAGCCGAACTCGACGCGGCGTAGATAACCCGCTTTACGTTCGCCTCGCGAGCCGCATTCAGCAAGTTGAATGTCCCGTTCACGCACGCGTCGTGCGTTTCGACTGGATTCGCCACCGACCGCGGGACGCTGGGAAGAGCTGCTTCGTGAAAAATAAAGTCGATCCCTTTAACGGCTCGCCCGATCACCTCGGCGTCCGCAATATCACCTTCGACAAAGTCGAAATCACCCGTGATCTCCTTCAGATTCTCCCGGAAACCAGTGATCAGATTATCGATGATCGTTACCTTGGCCCCTCGGCGGATAAGGGCATCCGCCAGGTTGGATCCGATGAAACCGGCCCCGCCGGTGACCAGTATGTTTGGAGTGAGTGACATTAAGGTGAATGGTCATTGCGGGAGATACCGCATCTCCCGCAGCCGAAAGAGAACTATCTGCCGACGCCGACATACTCAAACCCAAGTTCGCGCATATCTTCAGGATCGTAAACGTTTCGAAGATCCGCGATCTTCGGCGATGCCAGAAGCAACTTTACCTTTTCCAGGTCGAGAGAGCGAAACTGGTTCCATTCGGTCAGAATAACGAGAGCGTCCGCCCCCTTGATCGCATCGTATTCGTCGGAGGCGTATTCGATGCCTTTGATGAAATGCTTCGATTCTTCCATGGCTACCGGATCGAATGCTCGGATCGTCGCACCTTTCTCGATCAGTGAATGACAAATATCGATTGCCGGCGATTCACGCATATCGTCGGTTTCCGGTTTGAACGAAAGCCCCAGGACACCGATGTTCTTGCCAGAAAGGTCGCCGACAAGCTTCTCGATCTTAGGGATCATCGCCTGACGCTGCAGATCGTTTGCTTCGATAACCGCGTCAACGATACGGGTCTCAACACCGAACTTATCGGCAACGGTCGTGAGAGCCCTTGTATCTTTCGGGAAGCACGATCCGCCGTAACCCGGCCCCGGATGCAGGAACTTGCGGCCGATGCGATTGTCCATTCCCATTCCGCGAGCTACGTCATGCACGTCGCAGCCGATCGCGTCGCAAAGGTTGGCGATCTCGTTGATAAACGTGATCTTGGTCGCGAGGAACGCGTTTGCGGCGTATTTGATAAGCTCAGCGGCTTCGAGAGAAGTAATGACGACCGGAGCTTCGATCAAGTAAAGCGGGCGGTAAAGCTCCTTCATTACTTCGATCGCTTCCGGTTCATTACTGCCGACCACGACACGGTCGGGACGCATGAAGTCTTCGATCGCCGCACCTTCGCGAAGGAACTCCGGGTTTGAAGCTACTCCGAATGTCATTCCCTCGGAGATCCGCTCCGTTACAAAGTTGCGAAGCCATTTGCCGGTTCCGACCGGCACCGTTGATTTTGTCACCAGAACCTTGTAGCCGTTCATCGCAGCGGCGACATCTTCGGCAGCCTGCTGATAATAGCTCATATCGGGCGAGCCATCTTCTTTCGGGGGCGTTCCAACTGCGAAGAAAACTACCTTTGATTTTTCAACCGCGGCCTTTAGATCGGTCGTAAATTCGAGCCGTCCGGCCTTAACATTTTTTTCGACTATCTGGTCCAAACCCGGCTCATAGATAGGGATGATGTTCTGATTGAGTTTGTTGATCTTCTCGGCGTCGACGTCGACGCAGGTGACGTGAATGCCGAACTCGGCGAAGCAGGCACCGGAAACAAGTCCAACATATCCGGTTCCAATAACAGCGATTTGCATAGAAAATAACTACCTTTTAAGACGATTTCCTGAATTAGGCTCTCTATATAAACGAATGCGGGTCATATTGAAATCAACATGACCCGCATAATTTTACAAAATCGGACTGTTATAGGCCAAAGTGCCTATCTGGTCGGGCTGACGACAACGCCATCGCAATCGTCATCCTGGCACGGTTCCGGATCGTCCTTAAGGAGGATCGAGGTCGCGACGATGCCGCCTGCAACCAGGAACAACCACCAGGGCACACCGAAGCGAACCGGCGGTGCTGAGTCAGGACGCAGGCACGGCTGGCATCCTGTCTGAGCAAGATTACCCGCAGTGGCCGAAGTACCTGCTGCAACCTGACGGTCGCTGGTGCCTTCACGCATCGTGACGAACCCGGTGGTTGCATCGACGTGAGTGTGCGAGCATTCGACCTCAACAAGGAAGTTATTTGCCTGCGACGAATCAGCGATTATTGCCGCATCTTTGGTCGTAAGTGTCGTCGCAACGCCAGCAGCGTTAGCAACTCGGGCTTTACCCGAAGAAAGGATACCGACGATGCCGGCTTCCGTGAAATTAAGAACAAGATTCGAATCGGCGAGGATCTCGACGCGCCCGGTCTTACCAAGGCTAACGATCACACTCGAATTTGCACCGGTTACAATGGTGCTGCCCGAGATGACCGTTGAATTCGAAACGGCGGTTTGGCCGTTAACCGTTACCTGACCGGAAACGGTGATCTCACCCGTGAGCGTATTCGGCAGAGCGATGGCCCACGAAGAGTAGACGCACAGGACCGCGATGGCCGTGAGCGAGCAAACAGATTTGCGAAGAATATTTTTGCCGAGCATCTGAGTTGATCTCCTCCTATAACAATCCTTGTTAACAATTCTCCACCCTATCAAGGGCCGAGAGCAACTGAATTCCAGTTAAATTTTTATGACGAGCATTTGCACATTCCAAGTACTTTAGAACAGTGCGGAATGCCTGGTAAAGATACTTAGAATAACCAGGTCATTCAATCTTTTACACCAATCCCAAGGTGATGTCAACAAAATCTGACCCTAATTGTTCACTTCTAACGATTTATTGTCGGGACGAGGAGTGGAAATTCGCGGTTCGAAGCCGAGCATTTAGGATAGTTTGACCGGCGGCGGCCGTAAGATCCGAATAGGTTCGGTGATGCCTGTACTTGTTATACCTTATATTGCCCGAAGCCGTTTTTTCTGGTTTAATTTCTGAAACTTGTTCATTTGAAAGGAGATATTCAATGAAGTTCAGAATGATATTCATTCTTGCCCTCGCTCTATTAGGACTTAGCTGTACCGGTCCTGTGCAAAACAATTCTTCGCCGTCCACAACTCGGCCTGACGGCAGCAAAAAGCTGAAGATCGGGTTCGCGATGGACACCTTAAAGGAAGAGCGATGGGTTCGCGACCGTGATGCGTTCGAGGCTCATTGCAAGAAGATGGACGTCGAATGCGTTATCACCGTTGCCGACAACAAGGCCGACAAACAGGCGAATGATGTTGACAATTTGCTCACGCAGGGCGTCGATGCTCTTGTGATCGCCCCGCACGACGCTACACAGGCTGCGTCGATGGTAGAGAAAGCTAAGGCTAAGGGCATACCGGTCATCAGCTACGACCGGCTGATCAACTCGGACAAGATCGATCTGTATATTTCCCACCAGGTTCCTGTGATCGGAAGCAAGATCGCTGAATATGCGTTGAAGAATGTTCCGGAAGGCAACTACGTAATGGTTTACGGAGCCGGTACGGACAATAATGCTGTAATAATGAAAAAGGCTCAGCTTGAAGTCCTCAAGCCGGCAATCGATAGCGGCAAGATAAAGATCGTTGCCGACAACTTCACGCCGGACTGGAAACCCGAAGAAGCTCTCAAGATGGCGGAAAATGCTCTAACGCAAAATAGAGATAACATCCAGGCATTTGTTGTGTCCAACGACGGAATGGCTGGAGGAGTAGTTTCGGCGCTCGAGAAAAAGAACCTCGCGGGCAAGGTTCTGGTCACGGGTCAGGATGCCGCATTGGATGGTTTACAACGGATCGCCGAGGGAACTCAGACAATGACGGTATACAAGCCGATCATCCCGCTCGCCAGCCAGGCTGTCGAAGCGGCGATCAAACTCGCGAAAAAAGAGGCTCTTACAACGACGCCCTTTATGAATGAAACGATCAAGAAGGAAATTCCTGCGATCCTTCTTGAAGTAACCGTGGTTGATAAGAGTAATCTTATGACGACGGTGATCAAGGACGGCTATGCTAAATATGAGGACGTGTACAAAAACGTCCCGGAAGCTCAACGGCCGCCGAAACAGTAGACCCTCATCAAAATGGAAAAGGTGTTCATTGCCGCGGATCTCGGCGGCACAAACCTTCGAATGGCGGCCGTAAACGGAGCCGGAACAATAGTTTCTCGAAATCGGATGTCAACACCGTCCGATGGAGATCAAGAAGATATCGTTTCAGCGATCCTCACCGTTATCGAAGCATTCAAGCGGGAACTATCGGGTAGTTATGAGTTTGCGGGTTTTGGCGCGGCGATGCCGGCGATCGTTAACTCGCATGACGGCGTTATACTTCGATCGCCCAATCTTCCTCAGCTTAACGACCTTCGTTTCGAGGAGCGATTCTCTCGCGAACTCGGAATTCCGGTCGTTTTGGAAAACGATGCTAACTCGGCTGCGGTGGGCGAGCGTTGGAAAGGAGCGGCTCAAGGTGTCCGAAATTCGATCCACGTTACGTTAGGTACCGGTGTAGGCGGCGGCATTATCATTGATGGAACGCTCGTTCGCGGAATCGACGGAACGGCCGGTGAGATCGGGCATATCGCAGTCGAACCCGAAGGGCATCCATGCGGATGCGGGAGTCGCGGCTGCGTCGAGCAATACTCGTCAGCGACGGCTATCGTTCGCCTCACAAAGGAATTGATACCGAAATTCCCTGCGTCGGAACTTCATTCAACCCTTGAGTTGACTCCGCTTGAGGTTTATGAGGCCGGCATCCAGGGAGATCCGTTATCGCGTGAAGTTTTTAGGCTGGCGGGAACATACCTTGGCATCGCGTTGGGTGGACTGGTAAATGTACTCAATCCTGTGGTGATCGTGATCGGCGGCGGCGTTTCAGCCGGATGGGACCTTTTCATCGAACCGCTTCAGTCCGAGATAATTAGACGGGCATTCCCGCATCCGGGAGAACGTGTTAAACTGGTGCGTTCTGAGCTTGGGGATGATGCAGGGATCCTTGGGGCTGCGTTCTTAGCCTCTCAAAAGATAAAGTCTTGATTCGATAACCGGATATGAACGTATTCCACAAGGTCTTGGTGAAGGTCTATGAGATCACAGGCGGCAGAGGCTCCGTCGAAGTGGATTTTGTCGACCTTCTGAAAAAGGAAGGATTTTTCCCCAGTATTGACAGTATTTCCCGCCAACTTCTTGATGAGGGCTGGATCACCGAGGGCAGCCACAAGAACGTCTACAAGATCACTCATTGGGGAGCCGCCGAAGCCAAACGGGTGATGGCAAATGCCCCCGATAAAGCCGACGAGGTAGGGAAGAATTCCACCCGGCTGCTGAACGACGCACGCGAACTTGTCATCATGCTCGAAGAGTTTTCCACCAATCCCGATGCGAAAAAGCTCGACCGGATCGAAAAGCGGGTTTCGGAACTTAGCGATCGTTCAAAAACCATCCGGCCGCATCTTTAATACTAAATATGCTTGCGATTAACGCAAATCTTTTGTAAACTAACTGTTTGCGACGATGCGTGCGGTGTCGAGTGGGTTTCGTGCCCACTTTTTATTTTGCGTTTTGAACTAAATGGAATCTCGATCGATCGAAGGAAGGATCAAGGAAATTGCGTTAAAAGCGGCCGCTGATTGCGGAGTCGAATTTGTCCACCTTGAGATCGCGGGAACGAAACGCAATCAGGTCGTCCGGATCTTTGCAGATAAGGAAGGCGGGATCACGATCGAAGATTGCTCGAATG
>DAIOWA010000007.1:0-13460 GCA_036758705.1 Pyrinomonadaceae bacterium
TCCATTGATCTAGTTTCGCTCAAGCAGGCTGCTGATGTTTGAGACGCCGCCCATCTTTTCCATTTCTTCCTTCGCCATTCCAGACGTATTCTGGACGCCGGCGAGACGGAGGCGGAATTCGTCGGGGTTTGTGGCTCCGCGAAGGGCTTCTTCGAGCGAGATAAGGCCGGACTGATGCAGATAAAACAGCGACTGGTCGAAGGTCTGCATTCCGTATTGCGAAGTTCCGGCGGCGATCACGTCGCGAATAGATGCGGTCTTCTCCTCGTACAGAATGTAATCCCGGATGAGCGGAGTCGAGATCATAACCTCGACTGCCGGAACGCGGCTGCCTTTCGCGGCCTTGATCAGACGCTGAGATACGACTGCCTTCAGGAGCCCGGCGAGTTGGATGCGGATCGACTTCTGCTGATAGGGCGGAAACGCTGAAATGATTCGGGTTAGCGTCTCGGCTGCATCGAGCGTGTGGAGCGTTGAAAGGACGAGATGTCCTGTTTCGGCCGCAACCAGAGCCGTCTCGATCGTTTCAAGGTCACGCATTTCACCGACCAGGATCACGTCCGGATCCTGACGCAGACTTCCTCTCAAAGCCTCGGCAAATGAACGGGTATCAACATCGACCTCACGCTGAGTGATGAAGGATTCCTTGTCCTTGTGCAGGAATTCGATCGGGTCTTCGATCGTGACGATATGTGAGTTGCGATTCTGGTTGATGTGATCAACCATCGCGGCGAGCGTGGTCGATTTACCCGAACCGGTCGTGCCGGTTACGAGGATCAGGCCGCGATTCTCGTCGGAGACTTTGTTTAGAACGGGAGGAAGTCCAAGCTCGTCAAAATTTCGGATGTGGTCGGAGATCACACGGGCGACGATGCCGATGGAGTTTCGCTGTTGAAAGATATTTACGCGGAATCGCCCAAGTCCCTGCACGCCGTAACCCAGATCGACCTCGAAAACTTCCTTAAAATGCTGCTTTTGGCGATTCGACATCATCGAGAACGCCATCTCGAGCGTCTCGTCCTGATTCAGTTTCGGCACGCCCGCAAGCGGCTTGAGTTCGCCGTTGATGCGGATGACGGGAGTCGAACCGGCGCGCAAATGCAGGTCGGACGCGCCAAAGCTCATTGCCATTCTCAGAAGATCGTCGATTCGATTTAACATAGGTGGTGGTACGTGAAAGAGGCCTGTGAGGTGCGGGGCGTAGAAGTAGCCAATAGAATTTTACTGCCCGCCGAATTTTCCGTAAACAATTCGACTACTAAAGCGGTCAAACTGACCGAATTCGACACGGGAAACAGGCGTGCGTAAACTCAAGAGAAGTCATCTTATGAGCGGCAGCGTAAAAATCAGGGATATTGTCCCGAATCGAGCGATTCCGTCGGGCGAGATCGAGATACTTGTCGACGGCCTTCGGGTGGTGCCGGGCGAAACGGTTCGGTGTGTGGCGGGCGGTATCGAATGTCGAGTCGCCGCGGCTTCGTCGAGTCGAGTTGTCGCGACGATGCCGGAGATCGACGATTCGACCGCGATCGTTCAGGTCGAGACGAGCGAGCAGGATTCGAACGCGTATGTCGTCGCGACCGGCAAACTTGTCGCAAATGAAATGCACATCGTCGCCAATCCCGCCATCGACCCGAGCGACGATGCCCTGATACTTACCAGATCGGGAGCCAGAGGCCAGCAGCTCGCGAACACGCTCTATCGCCTCGAAACCGATGGCTATCTCGATGAACTGCCGGTCGAGTTCCTCAATCCGACAGGTATCGCGTTCGGCCCGACGGGAGCAATGTACGTCACGAACCGCGCCGAAGGAACTGTCAGCCGGATCGATCGAGGCGAGGCCGCGGTCGTGGTTGCGAGCGACCTCGGGATCGCTACCGGCATCGCGTTCGATCCCGGTGGGATGATGTACGTCGGCGACCGCTCGGGCACTATCTACCGCGTGTTTGAGGACGGAGGGAAGGAGACTCTGGCGCTCATCGAGCCGTCTGTCGCTGCGTTTCATATCGCGTTCGGTCCGGACGGACGACTGTACGTATCCTCGCCGGGATTCGCGAGCCACGATTCCATCTACGCGGTCGATATCGACGGCCAAGTCGAGCGATACGTCCGCGGCCTGGGTCGTCCGCAGGGGCTCGCGTTTGACCGTGAAGGAAATCTCTACGCCGCCGCCTGTTACAAAGGCCGTCATGGTGTCGTTCGCATCGATAGCGAGACCCGCGAGATCGAGCACTTCATCGCCGGCGGCAACGTCGTCGGACTCTGCTTCACCCGTAACGGCGAGATGATCGTAGCCACCAGCGATTCGGCGTATTCTCTCAATCTCGGTATTTACGGAACACTGCTTTAGGGATCTCAAATGAGAAAGATCTTTTCGACCTTTTTTGTGCTTGTTATGGTGCTGTCGATCGCCTCGTGCGGAACGCCCGTCGTGCCGGTGAATGAGATCGTCAATCCGAGCATCGGCGAGCTTGTTTTCAAGGAGGACGAGGAACTTCAGGAAAAGCTTGCTGCTCTCGCTCCTGAGGCGAAGGGCAAGCTCGGTGTATTCGCGCTTTTGATGGAAGACGAGCGATCGGTTTCGTTTAACGGCAGCGAGCATTTTGCGATGCAGAGCGTCGTCAAGCTTCCTGTCTCGATGCTCGTGATGCAGCAGGTCGCGGAAGGGAAGTTCACGCTCGATCAGAAGGTAAAGTTCACGACTGACGACCTGGTTCCATCCAATATGCGTTCGCCCCTGCGTGACAAGAATCCCAAAGGCGGCGAAGTCACAGTCAACGAACTCATCCGGCTTGCGCTTGTCGAGAGCGACGGCAGCGCGTGCGATATTCTCACCCGGATCGCCGGTGGAACGGCAGCCGTTCAGGCGTTCGTCAGATCGATCGGAATATCCGATATGCAGATGAAGCGGACTCATAAGGAGTTTCGCAAGTCTTGGGATTTCCAATACGAGAACTGGGCGACGCCGGAAGGGGCGGCGCAACTTCTTACCAGGCTTTTTCCAGTTCAACCTACGCAGAGTGACTGGCAATACAACCTTGACGCAACATACGACTTGATTTACCAGCGAATGCTCGAATCCATACCTGGACAGAATCGTCTAAAAGCCCAGCTTCCGCCCGGAACGCCGATCGCTCACAAGACCGGGACCGGCGGAACGAAGGATGGAGTCACGTCAGCCACGAACGACATCGGCATCATCACACTGCCGAGCGGCAAGCACGTGGCGATCGCGGTGTTTGTCGGGGATTCATCGGCGGATGAGAAAACGCGGGAATTGGTGATCGCAAAGGTCGCGAAGGCCGTGTGGGATACGTGGTCAGGCGTTAAGTAGCCTGTCAGGGCCGCCCGCGTCAGCGGGCGGCCAGAGCCCTTTACCGGCTTAACCGCAGAAAACCGAAAACGAAAGGTCACTTTGTCAAAGATCAGTTCATCTTACCGGCTTTCAGGTCGGCGGCTCGTTTTTCGAGACCCGCGACATCGGCCTTCTCCGCCTTGCCGAGTTCGATCGCTTTCTCGGTCGCGGTCAACGCGGGATGATGCTTACCGGCATTGAAGAGGATGTTCGACTTGGCCCGATAGTTCGCAAACGTCGGTTTTGCGGCGATCGCGGCGTCGACGGCTTTCTCTGCCTGATCGAACCACTTTGCGGCGTCAGCGTCCTGCTTGTTCTCCTTTGCCCACATCGCTGCGTTGAAGGGGCGTGCGAATTCATCCGTCTTGGCGGCGGCGGCATATTCGCGAAGCCGAACGACCGTCGATCCGACAACGTCCTTGACCTGGACCGTGAACGGCACCGACAGCTTCTCCCAGCGGAGATTGATCGTCGCGGTATCGGGCGTGATCGCGTCCGACGAGAATGTAAGAAACTCAGCACTGTTGGCTACCCACGTCGGCTTCGCCTTCACACGCAGAGCGTCCTTCGCCGCATCATAAGAAAAGCTCCCCCACTGGCCGTCGTCCTTATTAAAGATAAACGTCCAATCGTCCTTCCCGGGGATCGAGTGCAGGCTGTACGTGCCGGCAGCGAGCGGCTGGCCGTTGATCAGCACGTCGTCGTTTACGATAAACATCGTGGCCTCGTCCGCACCGGTTCTCCACACGTGTCCCCACGGAACGAGCACTGCATCTTTCGGACGCGTGTTCTGATTATCCAGCGTCGCCTCGCCCTTCACCTCTGACGGCCAATCGCCGTAAACCGCACGGCCTTTGACCGCGGGACGGCTATAGGTAATGGAAATATCGGTCGTGCCGACCGTTTGAACAAGCTTTGCCTTCTGGCTCCCCCGCGGCGTCGGCGGCCGCTGGGCCCTGGCTTCAATTGCCGAAAGAATAAAGATGAATGCGAATGAAAAAACAAGCGTGCGTTTAAGTAAAGACATCGGAATTCTCCTTTCAAAAAAAGTTGTTGACACGATTATGCATCGAAGCCGCACCCGCGGCCAAAACGAGGTTGCGAGTTCTTACGCATCCCGCGTCGAAAGGTTTTCCACTCGCGTTCAAATTAACCGCCGATGAACGCAGATAGACGCAGACTCTTAATATTGAGTTTCTTTTTTCGTGTCTTTCGTGGAGAAATTTCCGGACGCGATCCACGGAAAAGCAGAAAAAAGATCCGCGTTCATCTGCCGTTGAAAAGCCTTCTCTCCGCGAAATAGGAAGAGAAGGAGCGATGTCCCATGTCCGGTTGTCCCGGTGTCCTGCGAACATCAATTTAGCTGTTTTATGCATAAAACGCTTTACAAGCGACGGCACGAGTGTTACTTTACATCGAACGGCCGGGAAGGTCAAGAATTTTTGGTTGTGGGCCGGTGTGAGTTTAATTGTGACCTTTGTGTCTTCTGCTCTGCGTACTTCGTGTTTAAGCAAACCTTCAACGCAAAGAACGCGAAGGCCGGACACGAAGGCCACAACCAAGAGAAACCTCACATGCTTTCGATCTCACCCACCGCCCGCGTACCTTCGAGGTAATGTATGGAAGCTTTGGCAACAACAACACTGGAAATTGACGAATACCTGGATATCAGGCCGATGAACGATTGGATGCGGGAGGCGAGTTTGCAGCCGGTGCCGAAGCAGTTGTTTGACGATCTCTGGTGCGAGGGCGAGCTGGCGATAATGTTCGGGGATACGGGAAAGGGCAAGAGCGCGTTGGCGGTACAGATCGGCGAATCGATCGCACGCGGGCGGCCGATGTATCCGTTCGGGCTGACGGCAAAGCCGAGAGACGTACTGCTGCTGGATTTCGAGATGACGGAGAAGCAGATCGAGATGCGGTATTCCGCTGACCACGAACCGTCGAAAGGCGACGTGTTGAAGAAGAAGTACGCGTTCTCAAAGCGGTTTCACCGGATGGTGGTGAGGCCGGAGATGCTGTTTCGCAACAATGGCCAGCCGATCGAGGATATCTTGCGCGAGCTGCTGCAGCCGCTGATAGTAAAGACGCGGGCGACGGTGCTGATCATCGACAACATCACGCATATGAAGCGGACTGCGGACAGCCATCGCGAGACGGTTCCGCTGATGAAGGAGCTTCTGCGGCTCAAGCGTCGGTGGGGTTTGTCGATCCTGGCGATCGCGCATACGCGAAAGCGCGACGTGCGGCGGGGGATATCGATAAACGATATGCTGAGCGCGGGAATGCTGGCGAACGGCGTGGACAATATCTTCGCCATCGGCCAGAGCCGCGGCGACTCGGCGGAGCGATATATAAAGCATCTAAAGCCGCGAAATGCGGAGGCGCTTTACGACGGACCGCACGTGCCGGTTTTCAGAATGACTAAGATCGGCGGGAACTTTCTCGGGTTCGAGTTTACGCGGTTTTCGTCGGAAAAAACGCTGCTGGCCGAGCCAAAAGACGGTGCGAACTGGCCGCTGATCGAACAGATAAAGCAGATGCACGATGAGGGAAACGCGATCCGTGCTATCGCCGAGAAACTCGGGATGTCGAAAACGAACGTACACAGGCATCTGCAGTTGTGGCACCCGACCGAGGAAGCCGCGGAAGAAGAGGCCGAGGCTGAGGTTGATCCGACGACGAAGGCATCTTCCTTTCCGGGCTGTGAGGAATACGACGACGAGATCGACGAGGTTCTCGAACTGGAAGATGAGTATGAAGACGAGTGCGTCGAGACGGCCCTGCTGCTCCGCGAGCATGAGCTGATCAAGGCCGCCCGAGCTGCGGCATTGGAGGCATTCAAGAAGACGGGCAAAGCTCCGAAGCTTGATGAAAATAAGGAGTACAGAGAGTTTGTGCACGCCGTCAATGACTATCACGACAGTGACCGCGAGTATGTTTCGGACGTCATCGAACCGATCCTGAAGCACTTCGATCTGCCGGTGAAAGAACCCGCCTCACACCAGCCGACCAGCCCGCCTAAGCAGATCTTAGCCGGACCAGATCCGGCCGAGCCCAAGTCAGACGAGTTTGGTTCAGCCGCGTCAGATGCAGGCGCGTTAGATACAGGCGGGACCGATCTACCCGAACCCGATGATCCGCTCGCCCGTATGACGCCCGATCTCGACGCCCGCCTCCACCCGATCTATGTAGAACACTACCTGGAAGACGGCCGGCCCCGCGTCTGGTACAAGTATGAATACGGCACCCTATTCCGCAACGAACGCGACCCCAACGGCATCACCCGCTCCGTCGCCGACGCCACGCGGTTCGGGAAGTTTGTGAAGAGGGAATGAGAACGCTTCACGCTAGGAAGCGAAATGGCCAAAAGGCCCGATGGTTCCGTAAATCGGTCCGCTCATTATCGCGGCACGCCGGGTCTGGTAGGGGGGTGTGGCTGTCTAAGTTGTTCCAGTTCCTTGTATGAACCGCAGACTTCACATCCCGACTCAACTAAGCGATCTATGAATGGCTGTTGTTCTTCAGGCTTTAGACGCTTCCCGAGGCTGATAAGCATCTTCACATAATTGAGCCACTGAGCCGGTTCCTGCTTCTGCAGAGGCGAGTCTCGCAGGAGCAATGAGTATTGATGAAGGACGTCCGACTGCATCTGGCCCGGCGGGGCGAGTTCAAACAGCGTCATAAACAGAACGCATTTCTGATGTGCATAGTCCTCGATCGATTCTTCATCCTCGGCCTTCCACTCATCCATGCGATCGAGAAACTTAAGGAACTGTTGCTGCCAAACCTGGTCAGACCGAAAAGCGACCGTTAGCTCCGTCGTTCCGTCGCCAAATCTCAGCCGTTTCACCGCAGTGAGGAGTTCCTTTGCTTTGGTACGACGCCAGTAGTGGAAAACCTTTTGGCCCGGCTCGATTTTGTCGGCCTTTAGTTCTTCAGGGTCGATCTTCGGATCTACGAACAAGTTTAGTTGCTCGACCAAAGGATGCGGTTTTTCAGTCGTTCCCTCGATATGGGAATCTCTGCACTGGGTCGAGGAAACGTTCTTGGTAAAAAAGGTTCGATACGCTTTTGAGCCAACAACTGGCGAAAAGCCTCGGTCTCTGAGTGTGGGAAGTAGACGCAACATAACCTTCTGCGTCAGATTGTCATACTTGACCGCGGTCGCAAACGATCTCGGGTCACCGGCGACTTTCGGCAGGGCGGAAAGAAACGGCGTTAGGATCATTTCGAAGTCGGTTCTATCAACTTTTACTTCCGCGAGGAAATCGATGGCCGGCCCTACTTGAGCTGGTGAATCTAATCCACCGAGGATGGAAGCAGCGAAATGGGCCGGCTCTCGCCGCAGCGTCGCCTCTGAATCATATGTTTGCTGCACGATGCTTTTGAGAACTGCATAGTATTCGGCGATGTCGTAGCCAAGATCGTTCTCGCATTTGAGCGGCTCGATCTTCATGGGCGACATCTCCTGAAAAAGCTGCCTCGCACGCACCTTGTCAAGCGATAACATTTTCCTTATTACGCGGAGTCGTAGAGAAGTGCGGTCAAGGTTGAGAGCAAAGGCCTTAGCACGATAACCGGAACGAGTGTCTACCGAGCCCTCCAACTGCCGCATCTTTATCGCTTCCCTGGCGTCTTGTGAATCACGAAACAGTTCCTCAAGAAGCTCGATTTTCCTTTGCGACGTGAAGGTAGGCTCACTATCGACCAAGTTGAGCAGAATGTCTGCATAAACCTCAACCGGGTACCGCCGAGCCGAAACGAGTAAATTTTGAACGGCAATTTCTCTGAGCTTTCTAGCGTCGTCGGCGGAATCGGTTTTTAACCCAGAACGTCCGACCTTCTCAGAATCAGGACTAGCCTGAGGACGAGCAATTCCCAGAAGGCTTAAGAGAATGACCGAGGCAATGATTGGTGTTCGCATTTTTTGCCTTGATGGGATTCTGTATTTCACTAACTCACGGGAATTCCCGGAAGTCTAATGTCGAAAAAGTCTTCTATTTCCCCCTTTATTTCTTGCATATATGCACCACGCCAAACCTTCACTATTTGACCCTTTCCATCCAAAACCACCGTGTAAGGCGTCCCGCCCATCTTCAGGGAGTTTCGAGTGGATGATGACACGTCCCGTATCACCGTAAAGTTCCATTTTTCTCGTTCCATAAATTCTTCGAGTCCGTCTGCGGTCACGGAAATGCCTATGAAACGATAATCCTCCGACTTTTGCCTATATAGGGCCTCGACGTTCTTGAGGTTGCGTTGACACCAGCCGCAAGAGGGAGAAAAAATATAGACCAGCGATTGTTGTCCATCGGCCAAGGAAATTCTTGTTTGCTCTCCCAGGACCGTAAGAGCTTCAAGTTCACGAACCGTTTCTCCGATCTGGAGGCTGGACTCGGCTTCAGTTTTGGCAAGCTTTGCATTTGCCTTCCTCAACTGTACTGCTAGCAAGCCGTTCAAACATGCGGAGACGCCCAGGAGGCAGAGTGCAAAAATCAGGTAGTAGTGAAACGTCTCACGAAAACTATTTCTAAAATTCTCGAGTTTGCTGGTCACCATAGCATCTCCGGCAATTACTAAAATATAAAGGTAGATAAAGGTAGAGAACTAAAAGTATTAGTCCCCCTGGGGCTCCTCACAATATCCCGGTCCTTTGCAGCCAACTTCTCCTGACGGACAACAAGGTAGCGTATTAGGTGGGGTTCTGCAGTATTTCGTGCCGGTACATTCGCTTGAGTAACCACAACAAATGCCAGCATCTGCACTTACAGACCTTAACGAAAGCTGACCGATGGCAAATCCCATCGTGACCGCTACAACCCCAAACAGAACGGTAATCGATTTTTTCACAGTAGTCCTCCTAAATTCTTTTGGTTAGACGGTTGGTCCGGCGCCGGACGAGTGGTCAGCAGACAGCACGAGATAGTCGTTATGTCTTCTCACGCCTCTGACTAGCGCCGAAGATTATCTTAATGGCTGTTGGGTTTCAACCTTAATATGATGGCTAAAAGTATTGTCTCTTGGCGGATCATATTGATTAGAGCTATTCAGATCGGGTATCAGAGCATTCAGGTCACGGTAGGCAGATGGCGAGTATCCGAATAACCTCTTGAAATCTCTACTAAAATGGGATTTGTCTGAGATTCCAACTTGATACGCGATTTCCTTAACAGATTGAAAGTTCGTCGAATTTGTAAGGAGATCTGCTGCTTTGCGAAGCCGCAGAGTACGCAAGTATTCAATTGGCGTAGATCCGGTGGATGATCGAAAGGTTTGGTGGAATTGAGCAACTGAGAGACCGACTTCTGAAGCCATGCTGGTTACCGACCATTGGTGGTCCAAGGATTTCGAGAGACGATCCAGAATATGGGAGATTCTGCGGTCCATAAGTCTTGTTCTTTTTAGAATAGCTCGTCAAACTTAATGAAATGACCGATTCGAATATTCCGATGAATTGTTATAAGTTGTTTCATCCTGCCGTTTTCTTACCAACTTTTTCAATTGTCGGGTGAGGACATTGTTTTGTCGGGAGGCCTCCTGTGGGCTAAGAGTTAGTGCCGGTTGTTAAAGGTTTGGGAAATGATACTCGAAAGTGGGAATGGGGCAAAGTGAGAAAGTGAAAAAGGCGATGGTCGGTGGTCAGTGGTCCCGGTGTCAGTAGCCCGCACGTAAGTAAGGGCGCCGTGGACGGAGAGGGCGCCCTTACTTACGTGCGGGCTACTGACACGCTCCGCCTTTTAACCACGGAACAAGAGGTCGAAGAGGAACAAGAAGGAACCTGAGTTTAGATCAACGACCAACTACCGCAGGTGGTACTGACATCGGCGGTCGGGTATTCTTAGGGGACAAGGAGAAATTTAATGGAACGAAAAACGGCAGACGAGTATCCGCAGGAGTTGTTGGACCTTTTTCACGAGTATCAGCACGGCGATATGGACCGGCGTGATTTTATGCGCAGCATAGGGAAGTTTGCGGTCGGCGGATTGACGGCGGCGGCGATCTTTCAGAGTTTGACGCCAAACTTCGCGTGGGCGCAGACGGTGGCGAAGGATGACAAGGACATTGCCGTTGGCTACGAGACGGTCGAATCTCCGCAGGGCAACGGGACGATCAAAGGCTATCTTGCAAAGCCCTCGAAAGGGAAGAAGTTTGCGAGCGTGCTTGTGATCCATGAGAACCGCGGGCTGAATCCGTATATTGAGGACGTGGCTCGGCGGCTCGCGAAGGCCGGTTATATGGCGTTCGCTCCGGATGGGCTGACGTCCGTCGGCGGCTATCCCGGCGACGAGCAAAAGGGCGTCGCGCTGTTCCGCACGGTCGACGGTAAGAAGATGACCGAGGATTTCGTCGCCGCGGCATATTGGCTAAAGAAACGCCCTGACAGCACCGGCAAACTCGGAGCGGTCGGATTCTGCTTTGGCGGCGGGATGGTGAATCAGCTTGCCGTGCGGCTCGGGAAAGATCTGAACGCGGGCGTGCCGTTCTATGGCCGTCAGGCCGGTGTCGCGGACGTGCCGAAGATCGAGGCCCCGCTGCTCTTTAATTATGCGGGCAATGATCAGGGCGTGAACGCCGGCATCGCGGCGTATGAGGCGGCGCTGAAGGAAAACAAAAAGAAATTCGAGTCGTATACATATGAAGGCAAGCAGCACGGCTTCCACAACGACACCACGCCCCGATACGACGCCGAAGCCGCCAAGCTCGCGTGGGATCGAACGCTCGCACACTTTAAGAAGAATCTGAAGTAGGTCGGGTTCCGATCATTCCTGTTCCTCTTGTTCTTCACGTTCTGTGGTCAGATCTGATCTACCACAGAGTCAGATCAAGATTTGGATTCTCAGTAGTCGTCCTGCTCATCTTGTTCTGTGGTTGAAAAAATGCTTTTTACCACAGAATAAGATGAATAGGATGAACAAAAACGAAACGACATGAAAAACTTTATACTTTCGGCTTTATTCTTATTTGGATTAGGACTTCTTTTCGCCGGTGGAACTTCGGCACAGACATCGGTAGCAGGCGAGTGGGATGGATCATTCAACACTCCGGGTGGAGAGCGGCCGTTCAAGTTTGTCCTCGTTGTTGACGGCGAGAAACTGACCGGTACCGCCAAACGTCCGTCGGGCGATGTGCCGCTGACCGGCACGATCAAAGGCGACCTGATCAACTTTGCCTATACGATCAACTACGGCGGCCACGACCTGGCGTTGATCTACTCCGGCAAGGTGAGCGGCGATTCGATGAGCGGCACCATCTCGTTTGGCGGTCAGGCTGAGGAAACGTGGTCGGCCAAGCGGGCGGCAAAGCAATGACACCTGAGTTCGAGGCGTTGAAATTCGATCCGGATCTGGAGTCGGAACCAGGTCCGGGCGGCACGCTGATCTTCCTCGACGGCGATCAATATTGCGTCGTCGGGCCGGAATTCGTAAGCATCGAGGAAAGCGACTGCTACGCGTTCGGCTCGACCCGCGCAGAGGCGATCGCCAACTACGCCTTGAAACATTGACCGGCGATGAATTTCGACAAATGGCGTTGGAGTTTCCCGGTGCCGAAACCGTCCCGCACTTCGAGCGCGTCGGATTCAAGGCCGCCAAGCGTCGGATGTTCGCGACCTATCTCGGATCCGACAACACCGCCAACATCTTTCTCACTCCGGCGGAACAACAAACCTTCTGCCGGATCGATAAAGCCAACATCTTTCCCGTCCCGAACAAGTGGGGCGAGAAGGGAGCTACGACCTTTCGCATCGAAAATCTCGACACATCCATAGTCCGCGAAGCCCTCGCATCCGCATACGCCGATACTCTCAAGCCTCGAAAATAACCTGATAGTTTTTCCGCCTTTTATCTTGAGTGCTTGACGTATAAAAACAATAAAAATATATTGACAAACGATAAACGGTGAAATATGATTTGCTTTAGATAAAGCTATGAAAAAAGGCTCGACGATCTTCCTTCAGGTTGTAATTGCCCTTGTCGGCATTGGAGTTTTGGCATTACTACTCTGGGAACCTCAGCTTGAGGGCAGGAACGTGAACGCCACGCAGTTTGAGATATATTTCAAGGACCCGTTCCTGGCGTACATCTACCTGGCTTTTGTGCCGTTTTTTGTGGGCCTTTATCAGGCGTTTAAGATGTTGGGGTATGTGCGTCGAGAGGAGATATTTTCGCCGCGTGCGGTGCGGGCTTTGCGGATCATTAAGTACTGCGCGATCGCCGTGGTGATCTTTATCATCGGGGCCGAGGCTTACATATTCATTTTCGTACGCGGGACCGACGATGTTGCCGGAGGAGTTGCGATGGGGCTCTTTATTATCATCGTCTCCTCGATCGTTGCCACGGCCGCGGCGGTATTCGAACGGATCTTACAGAATGCCGTCGATATCAAATCCGAGAACGACCTCACCGTCTAAAACACGTATGGCGATCATCATCAATATCGACGTCATGCTGGCCAAGCGGAAAATGAGCGTCACGGAACTTGCCGAGCGAGTCGGCATCACCATGGCCAACATCTCCGTGCTGAAGAACGGCAAAGTAAAAGCCATCCGCCTCTCAACCCTCGAAGCCATCTGCAAAGCCCTCGACTGCCAGCCCGGAGATATTTTGGAATATCAGGAGTAGCTCCTTCTAGTTTTTTCAAGATGAAGAGGAAGTCTGAAAGGTAATCACTTTCTATTTGTTTGTGCTATTTGTGGTTAGCGTTTAAAAGCCAGAACCACAGAAAACACAGAAAAATACAGGAAAACACAGAACAGGACTTCGCGAGTTTTCACCAGCTTTGTAAACACTCCGAGTAGTGAACAAAGCGATCACTTAAACTCGTAAGTAAGTACACCGGCGACTTTGACGGGTTTGCCATTGTGCAGCGGAGGGTCGAAACGGGCCTGCCGGGCGGCTTCACCTGCCGCTCGCCAGAGCGACTGAGGTCCGTTGACGACGCTTGAAGTTGTGACCATGCCCTTTTCATTGACGATCACTTCGACCGTTACCGTGCCGCTTTCGGTGGTCGCTCCGGCATCAGGTGCTGGCAGGCTCGTGGCTATATCATTCAGCACGCCGCCGAGGATCGTGCCCTCCGCGGGCTCGATCGACTTCAACTTCGG
>DAIOWA010000008.1:0-13400 GCA_036758705.1 Pyrinomonadaceae bacterium
GTACTGGATGAAACCGTGAAGAACTCAAACGGTACGTCAACCTACGTTTGGAAGGTGACAAACCCGATCCCGAACTACTCGATCCTGTTCGACGCGGCACCGTACCGCGTGATCAAGGACACGACAAAGAGCATCACCGGCGAGATGATCCCGATCGAGTTTTACGTCTTGCCCGAATCATACGAGAAGGGGCCCAAGCTGATCGCGGAGACCAAGAAATACAACGCGTTCTACGAGAAGTATCTTGGGCCGTTTCCATGGCGAGCCGAGAAGCTTGGGATAGTCGAAACACCGCATCTTGGTATGGAGCATTCGACGCACATCGCCTACGGCAACAAGTTTCGCTTCGAGCCGGACGGACTCGATTGGCTGATGCTCCACGAGTTTGGCCATGAATGGTGGGCAAATCTCGTGACCGCCCGCGACTGGAGCGATTTCTGGATCCACGAAGGGTTTCAGTCGTTCATGGACACGCTCTACGTCGAAGAAACGAAGGGCAAAGAAGCTTACTTCACCGCGATGAAGGGCCGTGCGAAAGGCACACGCAATATGCAGCCCGTCGCTCCGCGTGGAGAGAAGTTCGCGTACGAGGTTTACCTGCAGGCTCCGGACTACACAAAAGGCGACGGCGACATCTACGGCAAAGGCGCCGTCGTGCTCCACACGCTGCGATACCTGATCGGCGACGACGCGTTCTTCCGCTCGCTCCGCCGCATGGCGTATCCCCGCAAGGAGATGGAGTCCTACACCGACGGCCGCCAACAACGCCTGACCGACACCGATGAATTCCTCAAGATTGCGCAGGAAGAATCCAAGATGAAACTCGACTGGTTCTTCGAGCTATATCTCCGCCAGCCAAAGCTTCCAAAGCTCATCACCGAAACATCCGGCAATACAACCACCTTCCGCTGGGAAACGCCGAACAACATGCCATTCCCAATGCCGATTGATGTCGTCGTTGACGGGAAAGCACAGCGAGTAGAGATGAAAAACGGACGCGGATCGGTAACCGGCTCAGCTCCGGTCGTCGATCCGAATGGATGGGTTTTGAAGGCACAGTAGAGTTCTCGATAATTCATCGAACATCAGTGGTAATATTTCTTTATGGACGCACGGGCAAGAATCACGTTTGATCCCAATGTTATGGGTGGTAGGCCTTGTATTCGCGGTATGAGGGTCACGGTTGGAACAATTGTCGGGCTCGTCGCCTCTGGACATACGTTTGACGAAATTCTGAAGGCTTATCCATATCTTGAGCTAGACGACGTCAAAGAAGCGTTGAAGTTTGCGGCATGGCGTGTTGAAGAAGTTGAAGTTCCGCTGGCCGCATGAAGATCCTCCTGGATATGAATCTCTCTCCGACTTGGGTCGAGACCCTCGCGAAGAGCAATATCGAGTCTATTCATTGGTCGACGATCGGACCGCGAACGCGAAGGATCGTGAGATCTTCGATTGGGCACGGCGGAATGATTTCGTCATTCTCACCCATGACCTTGATTTTGGGGCTATTCTCGCCCTGACCCGAGCCTCCGGACCGAGTGTCATACAAGTTCGCACACAAGACATTATGCCCGCCAGTTTGGGTATTAAGGTCGTCAGCGTGATCGATCGACACAGCGACGTTCTCTCTAAAGGCGCCTTGATCGTGATCGAGGAATCCCGAGCAAGAGTCCGCATTCTGCCTCTATAAACGAGCAGATCTTTTCCGAAAATTGCCCCTCAAACGTCGATTTGGTATCCTAAAAACTTACCTTACCATTAGATTTATTTATTAAAGGGATCATCAGATATGGCTGTATCCGCGAAGAAGACCGATTTGAAAAGCAATAATAAAGATACAAAAGAAGTTGTTGTTGAAGAGGCGAAGGCGACCGTAGCGGATGGCTTCGTGCCGGAAACAATCGTGCACGAGACGGCGAAGGGCGCAGTTGAAGATCGCGAAGTTCCGCGTTCGCGTGACCGTCATGGCCTCGATGAAGAGACGCTGATCGGCATCTACAAGACGATGTATATGTCCCGCCGGATCGACGATAAAGAGATCCAGCTAAAGGGACAGAACAAGATCTTCTTCCAGATCTCAGGCGCCGGACACGAAGCGATATTGACCGCGGCCGCGCTCGCAATGAAGCCGGCCTACGACTGGTTCTTTCCCTACTATCGCGATCGTGCGCTGATGATCGGGCTCGGGATGACCGCGCAGGAGATGCTGTGGTCGGCGGTCGGGGCTGAGAAAGATCCGAACTCGCACGGACGACAGATGCCGTCGCACTGGGGTCACAAGGACCTCAACGTTCCGTCGCAATCTTCCTGCACGGGCTCGCAATCGCTCCACGCCGTCGGAGCCGCCGAGGCGAGTTATCGTGCATCGCTGCTTACGAGCCTGCAAGACAAGGTTACCGGCTTCAAAGGCGACGAAGTCGTTTACATATCGGTCGGTGACGGTACCACGAGCGAAGGCGAATGGTGGGAAGCGCTCAACTCCGCAAGCAATCTGAAGCTGCCGGTCATCTTCCTCGTCGAAGACAACGGTTACGCGATCTCCACGCCCGTCGAGGTAAACACCGCAGGCGGTGATATCTCCAAGCTCGTCGCCGGTTTTCCCGACCTTTACATTCAAAATGTTGACGGAACCGATCCGCTCGCATCGTACGCGGTGGTGAAAAATGCGGTCGAATATTGCCGAGCCCGCAAAGGCCCCGCGTTCATCCACGCGAAAGTGGTGCGGCCTTATTCGCACTCGCTGTCGGACGACGAAAAGCTCTACCGACCGGACGAAGAACGCGACGCCGACGCCGCGATCGACCCGATCAAGACCTACGCCGAATTCCTGATGACTGAAGGCATTCAGACATCCGAAGAGCTTGAACTGCTTCGCAAGCAGATCGACGCTGAGGTTAACGAGGCCGCCGACATCGCGGTCGCGACGCCGCAGCCCGCGCCCGAAACGGCATTCAGAAACGTCTACTCGGCCGATGTCGACCCGACCGATCGTCAGCTTTTCGACACCGAAGACGGAGCCGAACTTTCCGGCAACGCCGGTACGATGGTCGATCTCATCAACCGCTGTATGCACGAAGAGATGGAACGCGACGAACGGATCGTCGTCTTCGGCGAAGACGTTGCCGATTGCTCGCGAGAAGAATATCTCGAACAGGTTAAGGGCAAGGGCGGCGTATTCAAGGTCACGGCAAATCTGCAGCGGAAGTTTGGCGGAACGCGCGTATTCAATTCGCCGCTCGCCGAAGCGAACATCGTCGGCCGTGCGGTCGGCCTTTCGCTCCGCGGCTTGAAACCGGTCGTCGAGATCCAGTTCTTCGATTACATCTTCCCTGCAATGATGCAGATCCGCAACGAGGTCGCCGTTATGCGTTGGCGTTCGGACGGCGACTCGAAATGTCCGATGGTGATCCGCGTTCCGGTCGGTGGATATCTCAAGGGCGGTGCGGTTTACCACTCGCAGTCGGGCACGACGCTGTTCGCTCACACACCCGGACTGCGGATCGTCTATCCGTCGAACGCGCTCGACGCGAACGGCCTGCTCCGCACGTCGATCCGCTGCGACGATCCGGTGCTCTTCCTCGAACACAAGCACCTCTACCGACAGGTCTACAACAAGTCACAGTATCCTTCGAGCGATTTCCTCATCCCGTTTGGCAAGGCGAAAAGGGTTCGCGAAGGCAGCGACGTGACCATCGTCACGTTCGGAGCGCTCGTCGAGCGTTCCAACCAGGCCGCGAAACGCCTTGAACAGCAGGGCATCACCGTCGATCTCATCGACCTCCGAACGCTCGTCCCGTACGATTGGGAAGCGATCGCCGAATCCGTCAAGAAGACCTCTCGCGTCATCGTCGCTCACGAAGACCCGATCTCTTACGGCTACGGTGCCGAGATCGCCGCCCGCATCGGCACAGAACTCTTCGAATACCTCGACGCCCCAGTCCGCCGCGTCGGCTCCACCGACACCTTCGTCGCCTACGCCCCGCAGGTCGAAGATTTTATTCTTCCCCAGAGCGAGGACGTGGAAAAAGCCGTGCAGGAGTTGATGAAATATTAAGCGGAGATTAACTGCAGATGGACGCGGATGAACGCAGATAAGAATCTGCAATTCTTGCCGCGAATCACAATCATGTGTATCCTTCAACCGGATTAAATTATTGGCATCCATCTGCGTTTATCTGCAGTTAATTTCGTCGTCACCCTATGACCGAAATAAGAAATCTGCAATTCTCGCCGCGAATCACAATCATTTGTATCCTTCAACCGGATTAAATTATCGGCGTCCATCTGCGTTTATCTGCGGTTAATTTCGTCCTCACCTATGACCGAAACTGAACTTAACTCCCTATCCGGGAAAGTCATCGGATGCTGTTACGCCATCAGTAACACTCTCGGCAGCGGTTTTCTTGAAAAGGTCTATCAGAACGCTCTCGCCCACGAACTGAGAAAGCTCGGGCTGAAGGTCGAGATCCAAAAGCCGCTCTATGTTATTTACGACAGCGTTGTTGTTGGCGAGTACTTTGCGGACCTGCTGATCGAAGATGTTCTTATCATTGAGCTGAAAGCTTGCGACGGGTTCAATGAAGTTCACAAGGCTCAATGCCTCAACTACCTAAATTCGACACGACTTCCGCTTTGCCTCCTGATCAACTTCGGCCGCCCGAAAGTTGAGATCAAACGGATCTTCCAATCTCAATATCTTGAGAATATTGCATAATCATCTGCGTCTATCAGCGTTTATCTGCGGTTAAATAAAAATGGGAAGAGTACACGTCAGCGCGTTCGGAATTACACTCGACGGATTCTCTGCCGGTCCGGATCAGAGTCTTAATGATCCGCTCGGGGTGAACGGCAAGGATATGATGGAGTGGTTCTTCCCGACGAAGACCTTCACCGAGCAGCACGGCGGCGAGGGCGGCGAGACGGGCATCGACAATGATTTCGCGGCAAAGAGCATGACCGGCAACGGTGCATGGATCCTTGGCCGAAATATGTTCGGGCCGGTTCGCGGACCTTGGCCGGATGATGAGTGGAAAGGCTGGTGGGGCGACGAACCGCCCTATCACGTTCCGACTTTTGTTCTGACGCATCACGCACGCGAGCCGCTCGAGATGAAGGGCGGAACCACGTTCCACTTCGTCACCGACGGGATCGAGTCTGCTCTCGAACAGGCAAAAGCCGCGGCTGGCGACAAGGACGTTCGCATCGGCGGCGGTGCGGCAACAATTCGACAATATTTAAAAGCCCGACTGATCGACGAATTGCATCTTGCCTTAGGCCCGGTCTTCTTAGGCAAAGGCGAATCGATCTTCGGGGGCCTCGACCTCCGCGAACTCGGCTACCGCGTCGAAGAGTCGATTCCCGGTGAACGAACGACACACTTTATTATTCGCAGACATGACTGATCCTGGTTGAAGTTTTATCGCGTCTATCTGAATAGGCGTTAGACTTTCAGCCCATATGGATGCATTTAAACTGTCACTGATGCTCGCGGCGATCGGCCTGGTGCTGGCGTTGCTCGCAAAGATCGCCGATAAACGGATCCTCGTGACGAGCGCGGTGCTCTTTGCCGTTTATCTCGGATTAGACGACTTCGTAACCGGTCTTCCCAACCTCGCAAAAGCTCTTGATGTCATTCCCGGAAATTGGAATTGGACGGGCAAAGTGTTCAGCCTCGTTCTCTCCGCCATCGTCATCTACGCACTCAAGCTCTCGCTCGACGCGGTCGGGCTGCGTAAACAGGAAAACTCGAAGATCACCTGGATCGCCGTCGGATTTTTCATCATTTGGGGTACGTGCCTGGGACTCCTATTCAAACCCGGAGCACCCGATGCAGAGACGCTCGCGTTTCAGGCGACAATGCCAGGCCTCGCGGAGGAGATCGCCTTCCGCGGCATCGCTCCCGCGATCCTTCTCGGCTTGATGGGCCGCAAGCCGCACGTCGACGGCATCCCGTGGGCCGTGATCCTCGCAACGTCAGTCCTCTTCGGCATCTGGCATTCGTTGAGCGTCTCCGGCGGGCAAGTCGGTTTCGACCTTATGTCAGGCCTCTTCCCATTCATCGGCAGCATCCCCGGCGGCTGGCTCCGCTTCAAAACCAAAAGCCTCCTCGCCCCCATCCTCATACACAGCATCGCCAACGTCGCCTTCCACCTCGCCGGCTGGCTTACTTCCTAAGCGTTGAACTACAGTTTACCTCTCGCGCCGATCGCGGGTAAGATTTCCAAATGAAGCACGAAGACCTACCCGTTCGATGGGCTGAGAGGCTAGAGAAATACCTCAAAGAAAAGGGATCGAATTTCACCCAATTGTCGGCGAGCGATTTTGGCCTTGGTAGTAATGTCCATGTGAAATTCGACGACGGGTCTTACGCATTTTTCAAATACGCATTTTATCTGACTGACGAAGCATCGAATGAGATCGCATTGTTCACCGAACATTGTGGCTATCACATCTTTACTTTATCGGGAACGACCATCGAATTGTTGGAATCGAGATCGTCCGATGTTGGAATGAACAGTAGATAGAGTCCGGGCTACAAGCGCTATAATTTTGGAGGTTAGGAGGAGAACTCGTAAGTATGTCGGTAGTTGCTGTTGAAGAAGTGGAAAAGCTTGCCTTCGAGCTGACCGAAAAGGAGCGGGCCAAGCTTGCCGGAAAGCTGCTCGACTCTCTTCCGTCGCCGTTCGATGACGACGATGATGACGGTGTAGCAGAGTCTTTGCGGCGAAGTCGCGAGATGGATGAGAATCCTGAAATGTCGTTGACCGAGGAAGAGTTCTTTGCCTCGTTCGAAAAGTATCGAACCAAATGAAGGTTCGTTACCACGCCCTTGCCCGGCAAGACGTTCTCAAAATTCTTGAATACTACGAGCGCGAAGCCAATCCTGAGATAGCTGTCAAGTTCTTTGCCGAACTTGAACACTGCATCGGACGGATCGCGAAGTACCCAAACACATTTCCTGAGATAACGAAAGGCGTTCGGCGTTGCTTGCTGAACCGGTTCCCTTACCAGATAAACTACGAGATCATTAGTCCGAGCGAAGTAAAGATCCTAGTCGTTAAACATCAGCGTCGCAACCCGGACTTTGGACTGGATCGTTAACAGGCTTGTAATTTTGTGCCTATCGAGATTCGCAAAGTTAAAGACATGCCTCCTAGCCGTCCGAGTCGCTATTGTCTCGGCCTGCAAGACGATAGCGTGTTTGCTGATTTTGACCTTGATGAAGAAGGACGTATTTTCCTTCTCCGAATCTCGTTTGACGGCTACGGATGCTGTACGACGGCTGAGTTCGGTCGGATCATGAGCTCGGAAGGCTCCGAAGAATTCGTCAGATTGATCGAAAGCGATCAGGTGAATGTTCCTGAGATGAGATCGATCCTTTCAGCTTTCTTCAAAGAGAACAGCGACGTTATCTGGAAGGACGCTTTGCTTGAAACCACGCTACTCTAACCGTGAGTCGCATTCGGCTAGGCTCAATGAAAGTCATCATTACACCCGATGCAATCGAACTTGACCCCGATGGTGGTCGCGTTGCCTATTATCCGTACTACATTGATCAGCACTGGAACGAACAAGCCGAAAACAGATTGGTCGTCATGCAGAAGATCGTCGCACAGTGGGCAAATGAGCTCGCTCATGCGAAGGACGGCCAGAAATTGTACCTACCGTATAGTCTGGATGATCAGGATGTTGAATGCTTCGAGGCTCAGTTGCGTGGGAGTGAGATCACATTAAGATGTGTCGAGGTGAACTGGAACGGATATTCAATGGTTCTCGATGACCTGAGTGACTTTATTACTCATCCGCACGAACTTTGGAGTGCAAGAGCGGAGCTGTTTGCGACCTACCCTAAGAAAGATTTCATTGAAGCCTTGAGCAGTGCTGAACTTTGCGACGAACCGTCGAACTTGATTCTGAGACGACTCTTCACTATTGCGATCGTTGGAATGCTTCTTCTGGGTTCCTCAGTATTTGCCCAAGGCGGATCCGATTCGTCTCTACGGTCAGGCAAACGAATACCGCCTACTCAGCGATTTCATCTAGCTTGTGAAGCTGCCGAATGCTGCTTCGGACACGGAGAACGTCTGAACTTCAAATAATCCTTGCAATCTTGTTGCGTCTATGGGATACTGCTCGGCCAGGTTTCGATTGGCCCGGGTCGATCTTTGAAGAATCCCGTAAAAATTACGGGATTCATGCGCGTGGGACTCTTGGACGCTCAGAAATCAAGCACCTGTAACTTGTTGAAAGTTCCTGTAAGTCTATGATCTTGTTTCACCAGAAACACTTTTCAGCCCCGCAAACTGAAACGAAACAAACCTGTAGGGTTATGCAAAAAAAATCCTCGCACACGTCAATACTATTCGGTGGTAAAATACGCGAGATTTAGAACGCTATGAATACCGGCGACTATCTTGGGCGTTATCGCATTGTCCGCAAAATTGGCGAAGGCGGAATGGGAGAAGTGTTTCTTGCGGAGGACCCCAAACTCGCCCGTCAGATCGCGGTAAAGGTCCTGTCTGCCGACTTTGCATCCGATTCGGATAGAATGGCTCGCTTTGTCTATGAAGCGATCTCGGCCTCATCGCTCAATCACCCTAACATCATTACTATCTATGAGATAAACGACGAGCACGAACCGCCGTTCATCGCCATGGAGTATGTCGAAGGCGAAACTCTCGGCCGCCGAATGAAGCGTTCGCCGCTCGAGGTTCACGAGACGCTCGATGTGGCGATCCAGGTAGCGACGGCTCTCGCAGCCGCCCACGAAGCGAACGTCGTCCACCGCGACGTAAAGCCCGATAACGTCATTCTTCGTCCCGACGGTCTCGTCAAGGTGCTCGATTTCGGCCTTGCCAAGCAGGTCGCGCCGCGATCGATCACTTCCTTTGAAGAGGTATATGCCGGCGTCCCCGAGGTGAAGACCCATCCGGGCCTTGTGATGGGAACGGTCGCCTATATGTC
This sequence comes from Pyrinomonadaceae bacterium, assembly GCA_036758705.1. Lineage (GTDB taxonomy): Bacteria > Acidobacteriota > Blastocatellia > Pyrinomonadales > Pyrinomonadaceae > OLB17. The sequence goes on from DAIOWA010000008.1 coordinate 8,965, forward strand.
GCCCGAGCAAGCCCGCGGCAAGCTGGTCGACGCCCGGTCGGACATCTTCAGCTTCGGCGCGATGCTCTATCAGATGTCGTCGGGCAGGCTGCCGTTCATCGGCGAGAACGACATCGACGTTGTCGGATCGATCCTGCATAAAGATCCGCGGCCGCTAAGCCAGGCCGCACGCACCGTTCCGCACGATGTCGAACTGCTGATAAAGAAGGCACTCCGAAAGAATCGCGACGAGCGATATCAGTCGATGCGCGAGCTTGTGGCCGACCTTCGAGAGATCCGCGAAGAGCTTCGGGTCGACAGTAAGAACGGGTTCAAGAGCAACGGAAACGGCCACAGCAACGGGCACGCATCGAGCGAGTTGAGCGAAGCCGAGCGTGGAATGCCGACGGAACAGATGCATGCCGCCGGAATCATGTCGACCCGCGAGCTCAGTATGCCGCCGAGCACGCTGAGCGGCATTCTATTCAGCGAGATCAGACAACATCCTGTTCGCTCGCTTAGCTACTCCGTCCTTTTTGCCGTGCTTCTTACCGGACTCTTTTATGGCGTGTATATGGTCGCCGAATCGTGGCGTCGGCCGGAAGCGTTTCAGACCATGCGGCTTGCGAAGCTGACCTATTCCGGCAATGTCGAATCGTTCAACGCCGCGATCTCGCCGGACGGAAAGTATCTCGCTTACGTCACCAAAGATGCGGGTGAAGAGGGTTTGCTGATCAAGCAGACAGCGACGGACAGTGGCATTACGATCGTGTCGCAAGGGCCGAATGACATCACCGGTGTCGCGTTCTCTCCGGATTCTAATTTTGTCTACTACTCAATGTCGGAGCGCGGAGGCCAGTCGGCTTTGTATCAGGCACCGGCGATGGGTGGCCCGCCGCGAAAGCTGATAGCCGACGCCGAAAAGAACGCAACGTTCTCGCCCGATGGCAAAACTCTCGCCGTCATTCGAAACTCGACGCAGATCCTGCTGGCGGACGCGGCCGATGGCGGCAACATCCGCGAACTCAGAAAAGCTGAAGAAGGAAATCGGTATATCAATCTGTCGTGGTCGCCAAAAGGTGACGTGATCGCGGCGGTGTATTTTTCGCAGAACGACAGTAACGACCATCTGGTAAAGATTTCCGCAACCGACGGCGCCGAGAGCGAGGTTAGCTCGACGGTTCCATGGCTTCGCCTCAGAGGCGTTTCATGGCTGCCGGATGCAAGCGCGATCGTCGTCAGCGGGCGTGATCGCGACATTCAGGCATCGCAGCTTTGGGAGATCGGATATCCGAGCGGCATCACTCGACGCATCACGAACGACCTGACGAATTATACTGGTGCAACGTTGACCCGCGACGGCAAATCGCTACTCAGTGTTCAGGAAAATTATCGATCGAATCTCTGGACGAGAAAAGACGGAGCGGCTCCCAAACAGATCTCCTCTGAAATGAACCGCGACGAGGGAATGTCGGGCGTTGCGGTCGCTCCGAACGGAAAAACTGCGTACACCGTAAGGATCAAGGGCGATCAGGATATTTGGACCGTCAACGCGGACGGTACGGACAATCGACAGATCACGTTTAACGTGAGGGTAAACTATGCACCGGCGTTCTCTCCGGACGGCCGATACATTGTTTTCGTTTCGACTCGCGGCGGAAACATGGACATTTGGCGCATGGACGCCGATGGAAGCAATCCGCTCCAGCTTACCAACAGTATCGAGCAGGATAGTGATCCGTACGTTTCGCCTGACGGGAAATTTGTATATTTCGCATCGCTCGCCGGAGATCAAACTCAATTTATCAAACGCGTGCCGGTCGAAGGCGGCACGGCAGAGCGTTTGACCGCGTTTGGCTCGCGGCGTCCTGTTGTGGCACCCGACGGCAAGGCATTTGTTTGCGAGGCTCGCGAATCGCTGAACGATCCGTCGCCAAAGCTTACGATCGTCAGTATGTCCGACGGTACCGTGATGACTTTGAATGCCCCGACTGCGGTCCGTTCCAGAACCATCCGCTGGACGGCTGACGGCAAAGGCTTGATATTTATCGATTCGAAAAACCGGGTCGATAATCTCTGGATCCAACCGATCGACGGCAGCCCGGCACGGCAGTTGACCAACTTTGAAGCCGACCGCATCTTCCGGTTCGACGTGACGCGTGACGGTTCAGCCTTCGCAATGGCACGCGGCAGCGAGGATTCGGATGTCGTTATGGTAAGTGATTTTCGGTAAGCCTCCCACGGCGTTATAATTTTGGCAAGATAAAGCTTCTCACCTTATCGAACCACAATTATTAAGTTTCGAACGGAGGTTCTATGTCGAACATAGATATTGGTATTGGTATGGATTGCAGCGGCCGTCAGTGCGGCTATGCGGAGTTTTCGGGTGACTTGGGCTGTACGGATGGCGGAAGCTGTTTTCACGCACAGATGCTTCAGGCAGAGGAATCGAAGTTTCACGACGCGTCACTTGCAAAGGTAACAAGTCAGATAAACGACATCCTCAATTCTGTCCCCGAGGACGAATACGGACGCCAGCTTTCATTTCTCCACACGCCCTTCGGGACAATGCTCGCCTGGGTCAGGCATGACGTCAACGTGCCAAAGGATGCGATCACGGGTGACAGTGCAAAAGAAGATCTTGCGTTGTCATTACGTTTGATCGATCCGCCGCAAAGAGCTTGACGGCGCTGTCCATTTATCCTTTGCTCATTCGTTTATGGATCGGAGCCCGTTGCGGTTTCGATCCATAAATTGAATACGAGGAGAATATTTGAAAAATGCCTAACTATTTGTTGTTGCTTCATGAGAAACCGTCTGACTTTTCGGGGCTTTCGGCCGATGCGATCCAGGCGGTGATCGCTGAGTATGTCGCGTGGTCGCAGAAGCTGGCCGGTGAGGGAAAGCTTGTCGGCGGGCAGAAGCTGAAGGATGAAGGCGGCAAACATCTTCACGGTTTCGGCGGCGAGTTTCGGGCTACCGATGGCCCGTTTTCCGAGACGAAGGAAGTGATCGGCGGGATCTTTACGATCGACGCCGGCAGCTACGACGAAGCGGTTGAGATCTCAAAGGACTGTCCGCATCTGAAGTACGGCGGATGGATCGAGGTTCGGGAGGTCGAGCCGACGCATTAGAAATGTCAGCGGAAGATCAGATTCGCGATTCGATAGACCATCTGTTCAGGCATCGCGCCGGACAGATGGTTTCGGTTTTAGTGCGACAGTTTGGAGTCGCGAATATCGAGCTTGTTGAAGACGCGGTCCAGGACGCTCTCGTTTCCGCGATGAAGAAGTGGCCGTATTCAGGCGTCCCCGATAACCAATCCGCCTGGCTGATCCAGACGGCGAAGAATCGCGTCATCGATCAACTTCGACGCGATGCGAAAAGCGACTCGATCGACGCGAACGATATCGATATTCCTGAGGAGCGGGAAGCTGAAACAAGGTTCGAAAGTGAGCTGACCGAAGATCAGGTAAGGATGATGTTCGCATGCTGCAACCCGGCTATTCCGGCGGATTCGCGTGTGGCTCTCACACTGAAGATAGTCGGCGGCTTCACGGTCAGCGAGATCGCTCGCGCATACCTCGCCAATGATGAAGCGATCGCAAAGATGCTGACTCGAGCGAAGCAGCGGTTTAGGACGATCGACTTAGAGATACCGGCCGGCATTGACCTGAAAGAGCGGCTTGATGCAGTTTTGCGAGTGCTCTACCTGATGTTCAACGAAGGATATTCGGCCTCGGAAGGATCGGATCTATTCCGTCAGGATCTATGCGAGGAAGCGATCAGGCTAGCGCGTATTCTTCTCGGTCACCCGCTAACCTCGATGCCATTAGTCCATGCTTTGACTGCGCTTTTTCTGTTTCAAGCTGCTCGGCTAACGACAAGAATAGATGCCGCCGGTGACTTACTTCTTCTCGCTGATCAGGACCGTTCACAGTGGGATCGTGGGATGCTCGCGACCGGTCTCGATCACTTCCGGCTGGCGGCGTCAGGCAACGAGCTCAACGACTACCACATCGAAGCGGAGATCGCTTCACTTCATGCTTTGGCTCCGGACTATTCCGCGACAGACTGGGAGGGAATAATTGGTTGTTACGATGCACTGCTCACGCGAAGATTCTCACCCGTGGTCACACTGAATCGCCTCGTTGCGGTCGGCGAATCGCGCGGAGCTGAGGCTGCTCTCGACGAACTTTCCGGATTGGCGTCAAACTACCTGATGACATCGTTCAATTTGTACCACGTCACTCGTGCTCACTTTCTGGCAAAGCTTGGCCGTCATCGTGAAGCCGCAGACTCCTACGCCAAGGCAGCGGAATTGACGAAGAACGAAACCGTGCTGCGATTTATCCGACGAAAGATCGAGATGCTAAAATCCTACGAATGAAGTTGTTATCTCTGCTTTTCATTCTTCTCTCCGCCGCCTCTCAACTGATCGCCCAAGCAAACGAAAC
>DAIOWA010000009.1:0-13344 GCA_036758705.1 Pyrinomonadaceae bacterium
AAAACTCCGCGACAGGTATCGCAAACCTTACCGCCGGCGATCAGTTCGGCTTCGACTGTCGCACGGTCTTCGGATGATTCAACTACGCGAGCTTTCAACGTGATCGGCCCATCGACAGGTGTGGGCCTCAGCAGCTTCACGTGAAACTCTGCGGTGACGGTACACGGAGTCTTGTCCTCGCCTCGTTGTTTCATCAGGTGATGAGCGGCGGCCCAGTTGGAATGGCAGTCGAGGAGGGCTCCGATGATCCCGCCATTTAGCACACCGGGAAACGCCTGATGATGCGGCTCAGCGTGAAACTCCGCGACATACTCATCACCGTCGACGAAGCTTCGGATGTGCAGGCCCTTCTCGTTCGCCGGCCCGCAGCCGAAGCAAATGCTTTCAGGAGAGTAGATCTCTTGTAACGATCTTTCGTTTTCCATTAGTCACATTTTACAACGCTAACTTCGTTCGGAATAAGTGAGAAGTAAGAAGTCAAAAGTCTTTCACTTCTCACTTCTCACCTATTCCGTAGGTTTTGCCGTATCCTGCGAACTGTCGTAAATTTACTAAGCCTAATTCTTGCTTCTCAATATGCTGACACTTCTCGCGATAGGTTTCGTAGCCTGGCTCGTTTTCGGCTATTTTGCATACGGCCGTTGGATCACTAAGCAGTTCAAACTCGACGACACCCGCACGACACCCGCTGTAGAGGTCAACGATGGCGAGGACTTTGTTCCTGCGAGGCCGTTCTATCTGTTCGGTCAGCATTTTTCGGCGATAGCGGCTGCCGGGCCGATCGCGGGGCCGATCATCGCCTGCATCACGTTCGGATGGCTGCCGTCGCTGATCTGGGTGGCGTTGGGTGTTGTACTGATCGGAGCGGTTCACGACTTTTCGGCGCTTGCCTCGTCGGTCAGACATGGTGCTCAAAGCGTTGCCGAGATCACGAAAGAGAAACTCGGGACCGGCGCCGGAAAGGCGATGATGGCATTCATCTGGATCGCGCTTGTTTACGTGATCGTCGCGTTCACTGATATTACGGCCGGAACGTTCGTCGCCGGTGACGACATTCTCGCGGGCGAGACTCGATTCAATCCGGGCGGAGCGGTCGCCTTTGCGAGCATCGCATATCTCCTTCTCTCGATCTTGCTCGGCTTTGTCGAGCGTTATCTCAAGCCGCCGCTCTGGCTCGTCACGATCATCTTCGTACCGGCGACCTTCGCACTCTCCTATCTCGGCACTCAGTTTTCGCACGTCTTCGCACTCGGCCATCTGACATGGTCGATACTGATACTCATATACTGCGTTGTCGCATCGCTCGTGCCGGTGTGGGCACTGTTGCAGCCGCGCGGATACCTCGGCGGATTCGTCCTGTACGCGGCGATCGCGGTTGGTGTGATCGGCATTTTCTTCGGCGGTTACGAAATTCAGCAACCGGCATTCAAATCGTGGGATGTTGGCGGCATGACCGGAATGCTGTTCCCGTTTTTGTTCGTTACCATCGCGTGCGGAGCGTGCTCCGGTTTTCACGGGCTGGTTTGCTCCGGTACGACCTCAAAACAGATAGAGAAAGAATCCCATTCGCATCCCATCGGATACGGAGCGATGTTGGCCGAAGGATTTGTCGCGTTCATCGCGATCGTTGTCGTTATGGTCGCCACGAATGAAATGATCACCGGGCCTGATGGCAAGGCGTTTGCCGCCGGCAAGATCTACGGTAACGGCCTCGGCCAATTCCTGACGCTGCTCATCGGTAAGGAGAACCTTCAGTTCGCGATCACGTTCGGGGCAATGGCTTTTTCGACGTTCATCTTCGACACCCTCGACGTATCGATGCGGCTCGGGCGATACATCGTCCAGGAGATCTGCGGACTTCCGGGACGCTTCGGCGCTGTAGCGGGCACCCTTGGAACCGTCGCTATTCCATTCGTGCTCATCTTTTTCTCAAAGCCCGGATCATGGGTCGATTTCTGGACCCTGTTTGGAGCCTCGAATCAGCTTCTCGCGGCGCTCTCGCTGTTGACGATCACTGTTTGGCTCCATCAATCCCGTAAGCGGATCGCATTCACGCTCCTTCCAATGCTGTTCGTACTCGTTATTACGCTGTGGGCCCTGGGCATGATGGTTTACGGCAACTTTACGACGGCGAATGGATTCGATATCAAACTTGTGAACGGTATTGCCTCGCTCGCTCTGATCTGTCTGGCGATCTATCTTGTCGTTTCGGCGTTCTTCAAACTTCGATCGGAAAAGAATGCTCCGCCCGAGGCCGAGATTCCTGCGTTGATCTGATACTTGCCAAAGCCGCGATACGCGTACAATCTTGCAAGAGATGATCTTGCAGGAGGCTACGCAATGAATACTACGATCACCGAGATCGCCGCAGATACTTTCCGTATCAACACATTTATTCCCGACTTCAATCTGGGCTTCAGTCAGTTTCTCATCCGTGATGACGAACCCCTTCTTTATCACACGGGAATGCGGGCACTTTTCCCGATCGTTCGCGAAGCGGTCGCGTCGTTGATCGATCCGGCAAAGCTGAGATGGGTAGGATTTTCACATTTCGAGGCCGACGAATGCGGCTCCCTCAACGAGTGGCAAACGATCGCTCCGGATGCGACGGCCGTCTGCAGTATGGTCGGCAAGCTCGTCAGCGTCGATGATTTTGCGTCGAAGAATCCGGCAAAAGGGATGAATGACGGCGAAGAGTTTTCAACGGGCAATCACAGCTTCAAGTTCCTCGCAACGCCGCACGTTCCGCACAACTGGGAAGCGGGAATGTTGTTCGATACCTCGACCGGCGTGCTGTTCTCTTCCGACATACTTCACCAAAACGGCGATGTTCCCGCACTGACATCTGATAGCGGAGTGACGGAGCTTGTCCGACAGTCGATGCTCGAGATGCAGGCGAGTCCGCTTGCGGATTACCTTCCTTACACGCCCAACACGGACGCGACGGTTAAACGGATCGCAGCATTGCAGCCGAATGTGGTCGCGTCGATGCACGGTTCCGTCTACCAGGGCGATGGCGAGAAGGCGATTGTTGAATACGCGGGGATATTGAAGGACCTGTTCGGCCCTAAAGCCTAGCTCTTCCATCGCGGGACTTCTTCGAGCGTGCGGGTCGTGTTTTCGATCACGCTCGCCGGTTCGCGGAAGTCTTCGAGTTGGTTGGTCGTCTTTGGCGGCAGTTGGACGAGCGGTTCGTCGCGGAATGTCCGAACCGCTGCGGCAACATCAGTGCTTTTTAATTTCGCGTCGATCAGCTTCGAGATCTGCCGCATGATCATAAACGAAATGCCAAAGAGCGTTGCTAGGTAGAGCAGGGCAAAAATGAATGCCGGTTCCGGATTCTGGAACTTGTCGAGCAGTATCGCCATCAGCCCGATAAGCACGCCGAGCCCGGCAGTGCAGACCACGATCAAAGCCGTGATCAGGGCGTTCAGCACCGACTGATGCTCGCTCTTAGCCTGCTTTATCTGAGCCCCACAAGCGTTGCAGAAGTTCAAAGCGTTATCGATCTGTTTGCCGCAGCGTTCGCAATACATCATTTTCTCTCGACGGATCTCTTCAAGACGGTCGAGGTAAAGGTCCGAGAAGCTCCGTGGGTCATCCGCGGATTAGCTCTTAACCGGTCCGATCTTTTCTTCGAGCCAATTGGTAAGGTCGTCGACGGCTTGAATGTGAACCGGCTTTCCGCTCCATGCTTTGATCGCGAAGATCAACAGCATAATGGTCGTGACGATCGTGAAGATTGTGCTTCCAACTCCCGCAATATCGGTGACGTTTCCGACGATCCCAAGAATGGTCGTCACGATCAGGATCCCGACGTGTGCCGCCAGTCCCTGAGCCGCGTGAAAGCGAACCTTGTTCTCTTCCTTGGGAATGACGAGAAGCAGGATAATGCCCGCGATCAGTCCGATCGTGAAGGGAATGTACGGGATACCGATGAGCCATTTTTCCGGAATTCCCGTCTTCGACTCTTTCCGCTCGCCCGCCCGATTCATATCCGCGAATGGCGATGCTTGAGCGGCTTGATATGCCGCCGGAACCTGACCGCCCTGAAAGGCGTAGGCGTTATACTGCGCTTCGCTGAATCGCTGCGTCTCGTCTTCGGTTACGCTCGGCGGAGCTGTTGGACGGACGGGAAACTCGGCGGTGCTGTAAGGCGAAGCCGGCGGTGCTCCGTAGCTTTCAGCCGGAGCCCGATAAGCCTCGACATCCGGACCATTCTGAGCCGCAGCCTTTGCTTTCTCCGGAAATTCCGGATCAAGCGGATTTGTGTCGAATTTTTTCGGCATCGTCGGGCTATTTTACGATATATAGCCGTGAGATGTTCAATAAAACGAACCAAGCTGACGATCGCGGCTCGGAGCTCCACCTTTAGGTCGCCTCTGCAAAACTGCCCTTGGGGTAATGCTCGAACCCTGAGAGGCTAGCGTCCTATTACCACGAAGCAACACGAAACTTCACTCCCTTCTATGGGACAGCCACAAGTCTCGCGATTAGTTCCTTTGTTGGATCGATCGGAGCCGGCGAACCAACCGCCCTAATCACACCGCTCGTGTCGGGTGGTACGAATCAGGAGATCACTCGCTTGAGTCGCGACGATGCGTTGCTGTCGGGAATGATCGAGACGCATGAGACCGTTCCGGCTGGTTCCGCAAACGGACCGTTTTGCTCCAAAAAAGAGCGCGATAAAACGCCGCTAAAGATGACCTAAATTTCGCTGAAAGTCACTTCGGTCGCCCTAAACGAAACTCAAGATCGTAATTTTCCGGTCAAAAAAACCCAAAGAAAGTGTGGCACGTGCCACATTTTGGCGACCAACGAATAACGAAAAGTGAATAATACGCAGTAAAACACAGGACACCATTCACTATTAGCTATTCGCCATTCATTGAAATGTGGCACGTGCCACATTTTTCATTCGAGCAAACCTTACCTTCCGACGACCAATTTCTGCGCAAGGTCAATTTTAAAGTTGGTCACAGAAATTCGATGCCAATTTCAAAGTCACAATTCACATCAGTCTTGCTCGATGACCGCGACTCCAAGCTCCCTCAACTGACCATCATCGACTTCGCCTGGTGAATCCATCATCAGGTCCTGGGCGGAGGCGGTTTTGGGGAACGCCATTACGTCGCGGATGTTTTCGGTCCCGCACAGGATCATGCAGGTACGCTCGATGCCGGCGGCGAATCCGCCGTGCGGGGGCGTACCGTATTCGAGCGCGTCGAGGAAGAATCCGAAGCGGTTCCGAGCCGATTCCGGCGTCATTCCGAGGGCCTTGAAGTTCAACGCCTGCACCTCTTGCTGATGGATACGGATCGAGCCGCCGGCGCATTCGTAGCCGTTGATGACCGCGTCGTAAGCCTTTGCGCGAACCTGCCCGAGCAAATGGTGCTGCGACGGATCGTTCACGCCGGTGCGGAAGAGTTCGAGGTCTTCGTCCATCGGCGACGTGAATGGGTGATGGGCCGCGACGTACGTGTCCGTCTCGTCATCGTGTTCGAACATCGGAAACTCGGTGACGATCAGGCACTCATATTTGCTGCGGTCGATCAGGTTTTCGCGTCTCGCCACTTCGTTACGAAGCGCTCCGAGAGCGGCCGCGACGACCGACTTCTTACCTGCGACGATCAGCACCGCATCGCCTTCTTCTGCTTGTGAAACCTTGATCAGTTCGCCGATCTTTTCTTCGCCCAGAACCTTCAGCAAGGACGACGTTGTGTCGGAACCGCCTGCGTTAGCGGGCGGCCAGTTGCTCGACCCTTCAGAAACTGGCCCGCTGCTCACGCTGCGGGTTCCGACTTTGATCCACGCGAGAGCTCCTGCGCCGTAGCGTTTGACGAATTCCTGCAGTTCGTCGGTTTGTTTACGCGAATAGTCCGCTTTGCCTTTAACGACGATCGCTTTGACCTCGCCGCCCGCTTTTAGCGTATCTGCGAACGGGGCGAAGTCGGTGTCTTTGAGCGATTCGCTCAGGTCCTGCAGCTCCATTCCGAAGCGCAGGTCGGGCTTGTCCGAACCGTATTGCCGCATGGCATCGGCGTAAGTCATCCGCGGCCATTCGGTTGGCAGGGTGACGTCGATCAGCTTAAGCACGTGATTGAACATGCCCTCCATCTCGCGATAAACCTGCTCGCGATTGACGAACGACATCTCCATATCGAGCTGCGTGAACTCGGGTTGTCGGTCGGCTCGGAGGTCTTCGTCACGGAAACACCGGGCGATCTGATAATAGCGGTCGAGACCCGAGATCATCGTGATCTGCTTCAGGATCTGCGGTGATTGCGGCAACGCGAAAAACTTGCCCGTGTGGATGCGCGACGGCACGATGAAATCGCGAGCGCCTTCGGGTGTCGATTTAAGCAGAATCGGCGTTTCGATCTCAAGGAAGCCGCGGCCGTCGAAGTATTCGCGGATCGCCTTCACGGCCTTCGCACGCATTATGATGTTCTGCTGAAGCTGCGGCCTTCGAAGATCGAGAAAGCGGAACTTAAGCCGAGTGTCCTCGCTCGCAAGGTTTTCGCTGCCCGCGACCTCAAGCTGAAACGGCGGCACTTTCGCGTCGTTGAATATAAGCAATTCGCTGACCTTTACTTCGACACCGCCGGTCGCGAGCTTGGCGTTCTTTGCGTTCTCGTCACGCGCGACAACCTCGCCCTTCACGGCGATAACAAACTCGCCACGCAATCCCTTCGCCTTCGCATGAGCCTCAGCCGCCGTCTCTTCGCTCACCACGACCTGCGTCACCCCATGCCGGTCGCGCAGGTCGATAAACGTAAACACGCCAAAATCGCGCTTCTTCGCGACCCAGCCCATCAACACGACGTTCTCGCCAACATTGCCCTCGCGGAGTTCTCCACAAGTGTGCGACCGCTCTAAACTACCTAGTGTGTCCAACATAAATATCCACTAACCCGCCGACCAACGCAGATGGATGCAGATAATTTACTCCAGTGTATCTGCGTTTATCCGCGTTCATCTGCGGTTGAAATATCAAACAAAAACGCCCTTCGATCTGCGACAGACGAAAGGCGGAACGCGGAACAAATGTCCTTACGCTCTCGCCTACGTATTATTGTCGTCAAATCGAACGGCGCTCATAAACCAAACGCGATAATACAGGATGCGGGCTTACTTAGGCAACTTCTTCTTGGATTTCTTGGCGGGCTTCTTGGATTCCGTCTTATCGGCAACACCGGGAATCAAACCCATCGTCACAAAAGTGGTACCTCGGCTTAAAGGCAGATTCACTATCTCTTGAAGCTTGATATCACTGCTTACTTTTGGCGGATCGTCGCATACCAAGGGTTCTTCGGTGATCATCAACTCGCCTACTACGGCCCCGTCAACAACGTCGAGCACCAGATTGTCTGTAAATCTAAAATTGCCGAGTACCCGGACATTTTCAATAACTAGTTTCTTAAAGTAATCTCGCGTGACCTCGATCTGATATTCTCCGGCCTCAACATTGTCGAACTTAAATGTTCCTTCATGGCTCGTTCTCGTAAACATCCGGATCTCGGGCTGACGGATAAGCACAATGTCGGCGTCAGGTATAAGCGCACCAACTTGATCAACCACAGAGCCTGAAACTGTGAATCCGGCACGCGTCGAAGGTGTCTTTTTCGGACCGATCTGCTCTGCGCTGACCCTGTCCTTCGGTGATATTGGTTGGCCTTGCGAATAAGCCGCAGAACCGACCGAGAGAGTCGCGGCCAAAACTCCGGCTGCAATCTTTGCTTGGCGCTTGATCTGGGTGAACTTTGGCGGAGCGGTTATGACGCGGCCGCGTTCGTCCTTGCGGTAGCGTACGCACAGGCCGCCGTTCGAGTCACGGACAAGTTTTTCGGCTCTCGCCCGAGTGTAGGCAGAAAGGTCGACGACGTTCTTTGTGCAATGGGAGCAGAACCGAACCTGGTCGTTGCCGGACATTTCTTCCCAGCTTTCGGTGCAAGGTGCTTTTACGTCGATTCGGTCTAGGAGATTCTTGTTGGTCACGCGATAAAAGATGATTCGAGTTTGCGGATCGGTTGTATCGGGCGGCGAACTTATTGCGATAACATAGGTTTATGAACGTACTTGTCCTCAATTGCGGCAGTTCTTCGCTTAAATTTCAGCTTATCTCGACCAGTCTCGAACAGATCGACGCACGGGCGGATCGGCGGCTGGCTCGAGGGCACATTGAGCGGATCGGCGGAGCTGCGTTGCTGACGTTCGAAGCTGAGGAACAGGAACCGACGCGGTCGGCGAGGCCGATACGCGATATTCGTGCGGCATTGGATGCGGTGCTGCAGTGGATCGGGTCGGAGGAAGCGCAGATCGACGGCGTCAGCGGATTGTCCGATATTCAGGCGGTCGGCCATCGCGTGGTACATGGTGGTGAGGCGTTTTCGAAGTCGGTACTGATAAATGACGATGTACTTCGCGGGATCGAAGACTGCATCGAACTCGCTCCGCTGCATAATCCGGCGAACATTCAGGGAATTCAGGCGGCACGAAACACGTTCGGCCGCGGATTGCCGCAGGCGGCGGTGTTCGACACGGCGTTTCACCAAACGCTGCCGGACACGGCGTATCTCTACGCGATCCCGTACCAGCTTTACCGCCGCCACAAGATCCGCCGCTACGGATTTCACGGCACGTCGCACCGCTACATCGCATATCAATACCGGACGATCAACAATATTCCGCGGTCGGATGTGAACGTGATCACTATCCATCTCGGTAACGGCTGCTCGATCGCAGCGATCAAGGGAGGCGATTCGGTCGATACGTCGATGGGCTTTACGCCGCTTGAAGGATTGGTGATGGGAACGCGTTCGGGCGATCTTGATCCGGCGATCGTCGAGTTCATTTGCGACAAGGAAGGAATGACGGTTCACGAGGTCGACAATCTGCTGAACAAGGGTTCGGGCTTGCTCGGCATCTCAGGCCTGACGCACGATATGCGCGAGCTGATCGCCGAAGCCGACGAATCCGGCGACCGCCGCGCACGCCTCGCCATCGAGATCTTCTGCTACCGAATCCGCAAATACATCGGCTCATACCTAGCCGCCATGAACGGAGCCGACGCGATCATCTTCTCAGGCGGTATCGGCGAGAACTCTGCGTTGATCCGGTCGAAGGTGTGCGACGGAATGTCGTGGGCAGGAATCGAACTAGACGACACCCGAAACGCCGAACATATCCGCGGCCGCGAAGGCGTCATCTCGTCCGACGGTTCGCGTGTGAAAGTCTGGACGATTCCAACCAACGAGGAACTACTGATCGCGAGAGATACGGTGCGGTTAATCGCAGAGGTGATCTGACGACTTAATCCCCGGAAGACCACCGGATGTCCCTGATCAGAGGTTCCGATGACAGGATGGAATCGAGAGCTGCGTGAAGCTTCGCGACCTCAGCCTTCGTCGAGATTTTCTTGAAGAGAAATTTCCTGACGAATGGTGTACTCGGTTCGATGAAGCACAGGAATCCGTCGTCTTCCCCGTCTATGTTTCCGCACCCGATCCATAGTGGGAATGCTTCGTTGCGGATCTCGACCATCCAGCCCCAGTCTTCGGCGCCGGGTTCGATCACTTCGAAACCGCGATTCTTCATTGCGGAATGAATAAACTCGGCGAGTCGCTTTCCCCAGCGTCCTGGGTTTATCTCTTCCTCTTCGCCGGGATACGGAGGAAATAGATCGGATCGGAACTCCACCTGTGTTTTCATATCTAGAAGTAGAATCTTGCGAAGTAATACAAGATCGGAGCGTTGAAGAGCAGGCTATCCAAGCGGTCCAGCAGGCCGCCGTGACCGGGGAGGATGTTGGCGGCGTCTTTGGCTCCGGAGCCGCGTTTCATAGCGGATTCGGCTAGGTCGCCGAGGACGCTGACTGCGGCCATCACCATCGCGAGCGGGACGGACCATTGGTAGGAAAGTTCGGGAAAGAACAACCAGGTCGCGAGTGCGGCGAACGCAGCGGCCGCGACTAGCCCGCCGATCAATCCTTCCCACGTCTTTCCGGGTGAGATCTTCGGGACAAGCTTGTGTTTCCCAAACGAGACGCCCGCGAAATAGGCACCCGTGTCGGCGCCCATGATAACGAGGAAAAAGTAGCCGAGAAGATGCGTCGAAAGATACGGATGCGATTCGAATCCGAGCCGAGTCGAGATCAGGAACCCGCCGAGGAACGCGATGTATAGTACGCCAAGTATCGTCACGCCGACGCCGGTCAGCATCTTCGAAAAATCCGCCTGGAATCGGAACGTCTGCGAGACGAGCACCGCTATCACGAACGCCGCGAGCGTCACGATCAGCAGGTCAGGAGCCTTCGCCGGAGCGTCGAAAACGAACGCGACCGTCAACGCCGCCGCTCCGAGATACGCGATCGATGCGTCGCCTTTCAGCTCAATCTTCTTGGTGAGCGTGAAGAACTCGAACAGCCCCGCCGCAAGAGCCAGAACCGCGATCACGACGAAGATCCAGACAGTCTCGGGAATGTACGACGGCAGCACGATCGACGCGATCAGGATGGGCAGGGCGACGAGCGCCGTTAGGATTCTTGTCTTCATTGAGGTCAGAGCGGTCAGAAGAATTTTCAATGCAAAGCCGCTAAGACGCAAAGACGCCAAGAAGAAAACTTAGCGTCTTTGCTCCTTTGCGACTTTGCTTTAAGAAAACTATTTCGTCTTCACGCCGCCGTATCGCCGGTCGCGGCTTTGGTAATCTATTATCGCTTCGAAGATGTCCTTGCGGCGGAAATCGGGAAACAACGTCGGCGTTACGTAGATCTCGCTGTATGCTATCTGCCATAGGAGGAAATTCGAGATGCGCATCTCACCGCTTGTGCGGATCAGCAGATCGACCTCGGGCAAGCCGTGGGTATATAGGTTCCGCTCGAAGTCGGCTTCGGTCAGCGATTCGGCTGATTCACCTCGTTCGATCGCGTCGCGAGCAGCAAGACGTGCGGCACGGACGATCTCGTCGCGGCTGCCGTAGTTTAGCGCGACGTTCATTATCAAGCCGCGATTGTCCTTCGTCATCTCGCGGGCGTAATCGAGTTCATTGCGGACATCGTCGCTCAGCGCCGACATATCGCCGATGGTCTGAAACCGCACGCCGTTCTTTGCGACCGCTTTGATCTCACGGCGAACAACCTGCTTCAGCATCGACATCAGCCCCGAGACCTCAGCCTTCGGTCGCTTCCAGTTTTCCGTCGAAAACGCGTACAGCGTAACAGCGTCGATCTGCAGCCGAGCGAGCGTGTCGATGATCGCCTTTACCGATTCCGACCCCGCTTTATGGCCGAACAGCCTCGGCTTTCCACGCAGTTTTGCCCAGCGTCCGTTGCCGTCCATGATGACCGCGATGTGCCGCGGAAGGCGTTCGAGATCGATGCGGGCGAGGAGTTTCGCTTCCGTCGAATTCGACTTTAGGATGCCTTGGAAGTTTGGGTGCATTAGGATACCCGATCGCTATTGCTCCCGGTTCTGACGCTAGTATCCACGACCGCATCAAGGTTGATCGAGCCGTAGATGTGCGGATAGACCTCGCCGCCGGTCGAGGGTTCGGAAACGAGCTTGGACGTCAGCTTTCCGATATCGAGTTTCAGTATCACAAGCTCCGGTGAGGCCGAATAATATCGCCCGATCACGCCGTCCAGCTGATGATCATAGCTGCAATGAATGAAGCCCTCGGTTTCGAGACTCTCGGCGGAGTAATTCGAATTGTGCTTTACCGCCTCCCACGCTTCAGGAAGCACGATGTGATAAATGAACATAGCGAAATGCCGTTACGTCCGAAAAAACTGAAAACTCAGAACTGATAACTGAAAACAGTTAGTAATCGACCTTCACCAGCGTCAAACCCTGAGCCGGAGCGGTAGTTCCGGCGAGGTTCCGGTCGCCCGTGATTATTGCCGTCTGGATTGTATCAGAATCCTTATCGCCACGTCCGACCTCGATCAGCGTGCCCACAAGGGACCGCACCATATATCGCAGAAAGCCGTTTGCCGACACACGAAACTCGATCACGTTCGCGCCCGCTCGGGCGTCCCAGGTTGATTGGATGTTCAGTTCGGTGATGTTGCGGACCTTGTCTTCGCTGTCACCTTGGGCCGACGAGAACGCCGTCCAGTCGTGCTTGCCGAGGAAAAATCGCGAAGCCTCGATCATCGCCGTCAGGTTCAGGGGTTTGGATTCGAACGTCGCAAATCGACGCAAGAACGGCGACATAACCGGCGCATTCACGACACGATAAATGTACGTCTTACCCTTCGCCGAAAATCGAGCGTGGAATTCGTCGGAAACCGTCTCGACGTTCATCACGCGAATGTCCCGCCAGAGATTTCCGTTTATTGCGTTCCGGAGCTTGTCCGGTGTAAACGGCTTCTCCATATGCACATTCGCGACCTGGCCCTCGGCATGCACGCCCGCGTCAGTCCGCCCCGATCCGTTCACGCCGACCGAGCGGCCCTCAAGCGTGCCGATTATCCGCTCCAGTTCGCCCTGGATCGTGCGGTCGTTCTCCTGCACCTGCCAGCCATGAAAGTCGGTGCCGTCGTATTGTATTAGTAGTCTGTAATTCACGGAGTCAAGTGTCAGCGGTAAGTGGTTAATGGTAAGTGGTAAGTTTAGGATGCCATATTTCGTTTGGCGGTTTTGATCGATGCAGTTATCAATTTCTGTACTTCGACTACATCCTCGATCATTGAATCAGCAACTTTTGAACCTAACAGGCCGCTATCGCGAAGTAATCGGAGCCAGTAGTGAGTACCTGCTTGGAGATCACGAACTCGTGCTGTTCCTTGGCGAGATGCTGATACAGCTTAACTATCCGCAAAGCAAACGCATACGACTTATCACGAAGAATACTTTCTTTCATTTACCACTTACCACTTTCCATTTAGCACTAAACAGTGCGGCTCCCGGGTTTGATCGGTTTGTCGCCATTGAAACACATCGGGCATTGCTCTTCGGTGTAAGACGGAACGTCGAAACTTACGAGCGAGATGCGTGGGACGCCGATGTCGGCGGTTCCGTTCGAGCGGTCGATGATCGATGCGGCGGCGACTACTTCACCACCCGCGGCTTCGAGTGCGGCGATGCATTCGCGGGTCGATCCGCCGGTGGTGATCACGTCCTCGACGACCAGAATCCGCTCGCCCGGCGACAACGAAAACCCGCGCCGCAGCGTCATCTCACCGTTTTGCCGTTCGGTCCAGAGGAATCGGGTATTCAACGCCGCGGCGGTCGCATAGCCGATAACGAGCCCGCCGATCGCGGGTGACGCAACGGTCTGGATGCCTGCGTCGAGAAAATGCTCGGCTATCGCGTGGCCGTACTTAGCGGCGTCTGCAGGATA
>DAIOWA010000010.1:0-13110 GCA_036758705.1 Pyrinomonadaceae bacterium
CAAACAGGCGCCCTCCCTAACGGTCGGGCTACGGACACGGATCGAGGAGATGCTCATCGCCGGGATGCGGAACTCGCCGACCCAAGGACAGCGGATCACTTATTATCGAGCGTTTCTGAGCATTGCGTCGAGTGAGAAGGCTAGGGGCGTGTTGAAGGAATTGCTGGCGGGTGTCAGTAGCCCGCGCGTGAGCAAGGGCGCCGCCGGCAGACGGGCGCCCTCCCTAACGGTCGGGCTACTGACACTTCGGACCAAGGACAAGTTCGACATCGTCACAAAACTGCTTATTCTGAATGACCCGGACGGGCCGAAACTGCTGGCGGATCTGGAGAAAACCGAAACCGGTGACGATGCCAAGCGGTATGCGTACGCGGCGAGGGCGGGCATGCCGACGGCGGAGAACAAGGCGAAGTATTGGAATGATTTCGTGAACAATAAAGACATCTCGGAAAGTTGGATCGAGGCGGCGTTCGGGCCGTGGAATTCGATCAGGCACAGCGATCTGACGCTTCCCTATCTGCAAAAAGCGTTGCAGGAACTGCCGAATCACAAGCGAAACCGCAAGATCTTTTTCGTCAACGGCTGGCTTGGGGCGTTCATCGGCGGGCAGCGGAGCGAGGAAGCCTTGGCGATCGTGAACAAGTTTCTGGCGGACAATCCGAATCTCGATAACGATTTGCGGCTGAAGATACTGGAGAACGTGGACGTGATCGAACGGGCTGTTCGAATAAGGAGGAAGTATTAACCGCGAAATACGCGAATGACGCTAAATCTTTCAGAACGCAGAGACCGCAATGTCCGCAGAGCCTTTTATTCTAGTTCTCCGCGTGCACTGCGGTCTCGGCGTTTAAGTTTCTTCCTTTAGCGTTGTTTCGCGTATTTAGCGGTTGAGAAAAATGCGGAGACATTTCGCGATCTACTCGACCTTTGGAGCGGCCAGGCGTGTTTTGCGGCGGGTTGGCGGTCGGCTGTCAAGCGGATTTTTGTTGTGTCTCGCCGGCGTGATCGCGTTTGGACTGTTGGCGGACGAGATGGCCGAGGGCGATACGGGTTGGTTCGATGCTGTCGTGCGGAACGGGGTGAATTCGTTCGCGACGCCGGGACTCACGTGGTTCGCGGTCTTCTTCTCGTTCGTCGGCGATTGGCCGTTTCTCACGGCACTCGGGATCGCGATCTTCGTTTTTCTTCTCTACATCAAGTGGAAGCGTGAGGCGATCATTTTTCTTATTACTAACGCCGGCGAGCTGATCCTGAACGTTACGCTCAAAGAGATATATCAACGCCAGCGGCCCGAGGCGTTCTTTGGTTACGACTTGCCGCCGTCCTACAGTTTCCCGAGCGGCCACGCGCTCGGCTCGTTCTGCTTTCTCGGCATCCTCGCCTGGCTGCTCGCGGCGAATGTTGAAGGAACGTCGCGGAAGCTTGCGATCTACATCGTTTCCTCGCTGCTCATTCTCTCCATCGGCCTTTCCCGCATATATCTCGGCGTCCATTATCCGAGCGATGTTCTGGCTGGGTATCTAGTGGCTTCGGTTTGGACGCTCACGGTGATCTTCGCCGACCGGTCGCTCTCGAGGCGCAGGGAGATTCAGACAGGATGAACAGGATATGCAGGATGAATATTAGATCCACACATCCTGTTTATCCTGTGCATCCTGTTCCAAATATTTGCGGCGTATGAGCTGTCGAATAAGATTCGATATCTCGAATCTTTCTCCTGCGGTTCGTCACAAAGACGGCGGCGAAGGTGTCCTTCTTTGTGAAAATGATATATAAAACGCGCACGTGTAACCGTGGCTAGTTATGGTACGTCTGTAATTAGTTACGCTGACCAAATAATTAGAACAGTCAGAAACATTTTGCGGGTTCGAAGCGTAAGGTTCGGACAACAGGCGGTTCTTCCTGATCTTTCATTTCTTTAGCTAAGGAGTTCATCCAATGAAACGACGTGAATTTTTAGTCAACAGCTCGGCGGCGTTGGCGGCTGTTGCGGCGAGCGACTTGTGGGTCGGCAAGGTTATGGCCGGCGAGGCGAACGCTTATGGAGCCTCGCTGCTCGATACCTATTTCCATGTGACCAAGGCGGATATCAGCAAGGTGATCGCGTCGACTCTCGCCAAAGGCGCGGAGTTCGCTGACGTCTTCTTTGAATATCGCATTTCGACGAATCTTTCGTTTGAGGAGGACATCGTCAAATCGGCCCGCCGCGGTATTGTGCAAGGCGTCGGGATCCGGGCGGTAAAGGGCGACCAGATCGGATTCGCTTTTACCGAAGATCTTTCGGTCCCGAGCATGATGGACGCGGCAAACGCGGCGGCGGCGATCGCGGCGGACAATGTCGCTAAGGCTCGGATCGTCGGCATGAGCGACAAAAAGCCGAAGGACCTTTATCCGATCACAGAACTCGCAACCTCAACCGATCTGACAAAGAAGCTCGGCTTTATCAAAGAAGCGAACGCGGCGGCGAAGGCTTACGATCCGAAGATCGTCCGTGTGAACGTCGGCTTTAACGATGAAGTGAAACACATTGCGTACGCGAATTCCGACGGCGTCTATTGGGAAGACTCGCAGCCGCTGTTTATGTTCAACACATTCTGCATCGCCGAAGACGGCAAGCTTCGCGAGAGCGGTTATCGAGGCGGCGGCGGCAGGATCGGAATGGAGTATTTCAACAAGATGAAGGCCGCCGACATCGGCAAAGAAGCGGCGAGGATCGCTATCGTGAATCTTGGTGCGCAGGAAGCGGAAGCCGGCGTTCAGACCGTCGTGCTCGGCCCATCGGAAAGCGCCGTCCTGCTGCACGAAGCTGTCGGCCACGGACTCGAGGCCGATTTCAACTACAAAAAGCTCTCGAACTACTCAGGCCGCGTCGGACAGAAGGTCGCGTCGGATCAGTGCACGGTGGTTGACGAAGGCCTGTTCGCAAATATGCGCGGGACGATCAACGTCGACGACGAAGGCAACGAACCGCAGGCGACGACGCTGATCGAGAACGGCATTCTCCGCGGTTATATGAACGACCGCATCTCCGCCAAGCAGCTCGGCGTGAAGCCGTCTGGCAATGGACGCCGACAGGCTTACAACCATCCGCCGATGCCGCGAATGACGAACACCTATCTGAAACCGGGCAAGTTTTCGTCAGAAGAGATCCTGAAATCGGTAAAAGACGGCGTCTACGCGAAAGGCTTTACGGGCGGTCAGGTCGACATCACAAAGGGCGACTTCACGTTCTCGTGCTCGGAGTGCTACAAGATCGAAAACGGAAAGATCACCACGCCGCTCAAGGGCGTCACACTCGTAGGCAACGGGCCGGATGTGATGACGAAGGTGACGATGGTCGGGAATGATCTGAAGTTCACCGACGGCGGCTGGACGTGCGGCAAAAACGGCCAGCAGGTTCCGGTCGGAATGGGCATCTCGACCGTCAAGGTTTCTGAGATCACGGTTGGCGGTACGAAAGTGAAACCGCCGGTGGCTTAAGCGGACGAGAGGAGGAGCTGAATGTTTGGCAAAGATTATAGAAATTTAGCGTCCGAGCTCGTCTCGGAACTGAAGAAACAGGGAGCCGACGCCGCGGACGTGTATATCGTATCGACCGTCGGGTTCAACACGACCGTACGGCTTGGCAAGATCGAACGGCTGCAGCAGTCGATAACGAAAGGCCTTGGACTTCGCGTCATCAAGAACGGTGCGATGGCGAATACTTTTACGACCGACTTTACCGATCGTGCTGTGAAAGATCTCGCAAAGGACACGATGCAGATCGTCCAGGTCTCGAACACCGACAAGGACAACGGCCTCGCTCCGAAAGAGATGCTCGGCAGTTACGAAGGCAAGCTGATGCTGTTCGATGATTCGATCGCAAAGCTGACGCCGGAGAAGAAGATCGAGATGGCTCGGACCGCGGAGGACGTCGGACTCAAATTCGACAAGCGGATCAAGAACGCTAACGGTACATCGTGGAGCGATTCGCAGTCGCAGGTTACGCTGGCGAACTCGGACGGGTTTGTTGGTCAATATCCGATGACGCAGGCGAGTCTTTCTGTGGGCCTGCTCGCGGAAGACGAGGACGGAACAAAACAAACGGACGGCCACTATACTTTCGGTCGTTTTCTCAGCAGCCTTGCCTCGCCGCAGGCGGTGGGTGAAGAAGCCGGACGCCGCGTGGTCAGGAAGCTGGGTGGGCGAAAGGTAAGATCGGCTGTCGTCCCCGTTGTGCTTGATCCGCGGGTGGCGAGTTTCCTTTTGGGCGACGTTTTCGGCGCGGCATCGGGCGGCAGTATTTTCCGAAGATCGTCGTACCTGATCGACAAGATCGGGCAGCAGATAACGTCGCCTATGATCACGATCGTCGATGACGCTATCTTGATGGATGGTGTTGCCTCAAGGCCTTTCGATGCTGAGGGCGTCAAGTCATCGAACGTCGTGGTGGTTGAAAAGGGTGTGCTCAAGCAGTACGTCTGCGATTCTTACTCGGCACGGCGACTGAAACTGAAGCCGACCGGAAACGCCGCTCGCAGCTATCAGGGAAACCCGAACGTTGGCAGCACGAATCTGTTCGTGAAGAATGGTGATACGAGCCCGACGGATATCATCAAATCGGTGAAGAGCGGCCTCTATCTCGATCGTGTGGGCGGGCAAGGCCTGAATTCGACCACGGGCGACTTCTCGATGGGCGCGAACGGCCAATGGATCGAGAACGGCGAAATTACCCACGCGGTTCAGGAGATCACGGTGGCCGGGAACGTGTTGAAGGTGTTGAGCAACGTTAAGGCCGTCGGCAACGACCTCAACTTCAAACTCGGCACGACCGCATCGCCGACGCTGCTGATCGGCGAGATGACGGTCGGCGGAGAATAGTCGGCTAAACAACTGACACCAAGGGCGGTGGCGTAACAGCCATCGCCTTTTGGTTTGCAAACTGGCCGCCCGCTTACGCAGGCGGTTGACATTTTAATCTTGACCAAAAAGTAATGATTTGGGATAATTATTCGTAAACCCATTATCGCTGTTTAGCTTATGAAGATATCAGCTCAGGAAGAATACGGCCTACGATGCCTCGTGCAGCTTGCGAATTTGAATGATGGCGAGACGCTGACGTTGCCGCAGATCGCTGAGCGCGAGGGCATCTCGACTGCAAACGCTGGCAAGCTGATGTGGTTGCTCAACAAAGCGGGCTTTGTTAATTCGACCCGCGGAACGAAGGGCGGCTATTTTCTGGCTCGGCCAGCCGGCGATATCTATTTGAACGAGATCATCAAGGTTCTCGACGAAGATGTCCTGAGTTCGCATTGTGAGAGCTATACGGGAGTGATGGACAAATGCGTGCATACGGGTGATTGCGGTATTCGGCCCGTAATTGTTGGGCTTCACGAGATAGTTGAGAATGCGTTGTCGCGGATCACGCTGTCTTCGCTGGTCGGCAATGAGCAGTCGGTGGACGCGATGTTCCATCAGATCCAGGGCATTCACCGGACGATCGAACCGCAGAGAGTCGCATGAAGACAGCGATCGAGAACAGCGATCTTGAGACGACTAGGGTGCGGATCACGATGCCGAAGGGATGCGATCGCGACAGTTTGAGCGTAAAGGCGCTCGATTCGGTAACTAGAGATCTGGCGTATCAGACGCTGATCACGGTGGATGGAAAGATCCTGCCGTGTACCGGATTCAAGGTCAGGAACGGCGCTTTGACGCTGGAAGTTCAGGAAGGATTTTTTGAAGTTGTGGAGCAGGCGTGATGCTCAAGTTGTTTGTTAAGCCCTTACTAACGTGCGGGCTTCTGCAATAGAAAATTTGCGGGCTTCTGCAAGAAAGATATGTCGACAGCAGCAGAGTTACTTACAAACCGGGAATATAAATACGGATTCGTTACCGACATCGAGACGGAGACGATCGCCAAAGGCCTGTCGGAAGACACTGTCCGGCTTATCTCGTCGAAAAAGAACGAGCCCGAATGGCTGCTCGAATTTCGGCTTAAGGCGTATCGCCAATGGCTGAAGATGACCGCACCGAACAACTGGGCGAATTTCGATTATCCGGCGATCGATTTCCAAAACATTTCCTACTATTCGGCCCCGAAGCAGAAGCCGAAGAAGGCATCGATGGACGAGGTCGATCCGGAGCTGGTGAAGACGTTTGAAAAGCTGGGAATTCCGCTTTCAGAGCAGAAAATGCTCGCGAACGTAGCGGTCGATGCCGTTTTCGATTCGGTGTCGGTTGCGACGACGTACAAGGAAAAACTCAAGAAAGCGGGCGTGATCTTCTGCTCGTTTACCGAGGCTGTAGCGGATTACCCGGAGCTGATCCAGAAGTATCTCGGCTCGGTCGTGCCGGTCGGCGATAACTATTACGCGGCGTTGAATTCGGCGGTGTTTTCGGACGGTTCGTTCGTTTTCATTCCGAAAGGCGTTCGCTGCCCGATGGAGCTTTCGACCTATTTCCGCATTAACACGCAGGAATCAGGACAGTTTGAGCGGACGCTGATCGTCGCCGAAGAAGGCGGATATGTCGCCTATAACGAGGGCTGCACGGCACCGCAGTTCGACACGAATCAGCTTCACGCCGCAGTCGTTGAACTTATCGCGCTCGATGACGCCGAGATCAAATATTCGACCGTACAGAACTGGTACGCCGGCGACGAGAACGGCAAAGGCGGTATCTATAATTTCGTCACGAAACGCGGTGCGTGCCGCGGCGTTAATTCGAAGATCTCGTGGACGCAGGTCGAGACAGGTTCGGCGATCACCTGGAAGTATCCGAGCGTGATCCTGCAAGGTGACAATTCGATCGGCGAATTCTATTCGGTCGCGCTGACGAACAACGCTCAGATCGCGGACACCGGTACGAAGATGATCCATTTGGGTAAGAACACCAAGTCGACGATCGTCTCGAAGGGCATCTCGGCGGGCAAGTCGAACAACTCGTATCGCGGCCTCGTAAAGGTGATGCCGAAGGCGACCGGAGCACGCAACTATACGCAGTGCGATTCGATGCTGATCGGCGGTTCGTCCGAAGCGAACACGTTCCCGTATATCGAGGTGATGAACAACTCCGCCAAGGTCGAGCACGAAGCAACGACCTCGAAGATCAGCGAGGAGCAGTTGTTTTACTTACAACAGCGAGGGATCTCGCAGGAAGACGCCGTGTCGCTCATCATCAACGGATTCTGCAAGGAAGTCTTTCGTGAGTTGCCGATGGAGTATGCGGTCGAGGCGACGAAGTTGTTGGGGCTGAAGTTGGAAGGAAGCGTAGGTTAAAGGCGGAAACACGACCGTTAGGAAGTGTGTCCGATGTGGCTGAGGCACATGCTTGGGAACGGCGTCGAGGTGATTCTGTCCCGTCAACTTTGGTTATTGGTTCGGTTGGACACACTCCCTGACAGTCGTGTTTCTGCCTTGGAGGCGATATGGGAAGCGCGCAGATGCAAACGATGACGGCGGCGGCCGGGTTTGATTCGATGCTTCATGAGCAGCTGCTGGATAGGCGGCAGCGGCTTGAGAGTGCGCGTACCCAAATTGGCCGTCACGACGATATCTCACGACTGCTGGGTGAGGTGGACGCGGCTTTGCTCAAGTTTGAATCGGGAGCTTTCGGCGTTTGTATCGATTGTCATGACCCGATCGAGCCGGAACGTCTGTTGACCGATCCGCTGATGACCGTCTGCATCGGATGTTTGACGGACAAGCAACGGAGTTCGCTTGAGGACGACCTGCAGCTTGCGGCGGACATCCAACGCGGATTGCTGCCGAAGTCCGGAATTGCATGCGACCATTGGAACGTCGATTTCGCGTATCACCCGGCGGGCATCGTCAGCGGCGATTACGTCGACATCATCGAGCGCGGCGATGAGTTCTTTTTCATCCTCGGCGACGTTTCGGGCAAGGGCATGGCGGCGAGCCTTCTGATGTCGAACTTGCACGCGATCTTTCATTCGCTGGTACCGACCGGAATGCCGCTCGACGAGCTGATGTCGCGGGCAAATCATCTGCTGTGCGAGAGTTCGCTGGCAAATCAGTACGCGACGCTCGTGCTCGGCAAGGCGAATCGGCAGGGCGAAGTTGAAGTGACGAACGCCGGACATCTTGCACCGGTGCTGATCAAGAACGGAATGATCGGCGAGCTGAATCATTCGGGCCTGCCGCTCGGTATGTTTTGTTCGGCAGAGTTTGAAGTAAATAAGGTTCAGCTAGATCGCGGCGATTCGCTCCTGCTGTTTACCGATGGCGTCACTGAGACGATGAACGTAGACGGAGCCGAATACGGGACCTGTGGTTTGTTCGAAGCGATCGAGTTGGCAACCGATACGACACCGAGCGGAAGGATCAAACATTCGCTCTTGCACATTGACGGCTTCCGCGGTTCCGCCGCACGCCACGACGACCTGACGATCCTGGCACTTGCGTATAACTGATATGTGATCAAACCACGGCCTATGGGTACTGATGGATGAAATTAGCAAATCTATGAATTTAGCTATCGAACTTGAACAAGAAGACGACGGACGTTGGATCGCCGAGATCGACGAGCTCGATGGCGTGCTCGTATACGGTGATACAAAAGAAGATGCGATCAAGAATGTTAAGACACTGGCTCTCCGAGTTATTGCCGATCGCCTTGAGAATGGCGAGAGTCTGCCGCAACAGATCGAAAGCCTTATTTTCCAAGCCGCATGAGCAATTGGAGATCGGCGAAAGCGAGACGCGTGCTTGCCGCGTTGGAGAAGATCGGCTGGCGAGTGAAACGCCAAAAAGGATCGCACAAGACCTTGGAACGAGATGGGTGGGCCGACTATGTTTTCGCCTTTCATGACGGCGACGAGATCGGTTCAAAAATGATGACTAGGGTCGCAAAGAAAACGGGATTGAAGCCTGAAGATCTATGAAGAGTATTCAACCACCAGACCAACCGCAGCCGAAAGGGCATTATTCGCCGGGCATTGAGCACGGCGGTTTGATATATGTATCGGGCCAGTTGCCGATGACGCTTGATACGCGGGAGCCGCTTACGGGTGATATCGGCGAGCAGACGGAATTGGCGCTCAAGAATGTTGAGGCGGTGTTGAAGGCCGCGGGCAGCGATCTGTCACAGGTGGTGCAGTTCACCATCTACGTGTCCGACATCGAGCTGTGGGGTGAGGTGAATAAGAAATACGCCGAAGTGCTGGGCGACCATCGTCCGGCGAGAGCGATCGTGCCGGTGAAGGATCTGCATTTCGATACGAAGATCGAGATACAGGCGATCGCGGCTGTAAAAGAATGATTTTCAACGCAGAGATCGCGGAGGACGCAGAGAAACCATCAACCTCTGCGAACTTTGCGGTCTCTGCGTTAAATAAAGTATGAAGCTGGATATTTTTCAGGTAGATGCTTTTACGGCGAATGCGTTCGGCGGGAATCCTGCGGCGGTCGTGCCGCTTGATGAGTGGCTGCCGGACCACACGATGCGCAGCATCGCCGAGGAGAACAACCTCTCCGAGACGGCGTTCTTTGTGAAGGAAGGCGATCGATATCACATCCGCTGGTTCACGCCGACGCTCGAGGTAAACCTCTGCGGCCACGCGACGCTTGCGACATCGCACGTTATCTTTAACGAGCTGAATTTGGAAGATGCGTACATCCCTTTTCTCTCGAAACGCAGCGGAGAACTCGCGGTCGAGAAGCACGGTGATCGGTTGGTGCTCGACTTTCCCGCGTACCCGCTTGAGATGATCGAGCATTCCGATGAGCTTGCACGAGCGGTCGGCATCACGCCGGCCGAAGTTTGGGAATCGCAGGGGAATATGGTGTTTCTTCGTGCCGAGAACGAAGAGGAGGTCCGCGGCCTCGACCCGGATATGCACGCTCTGGCGCAGATCGGCTACGACGAAGTGATCGTGACCGCCGAAGGCGACGATTGCGATTTCGCGTCGCGAATGTTCGCACCGCGTATCGGCATTCCGGAAGATCCGGTAACAGGAGCGATCCACTGCACGCTGATCCCGTATTGGGCGGAAGAGTTGGGTAAGGACAAGCTGTTCGCCCGGCAAGTATCGAAACGCGGCGGCGAACTCTTTTGCGAACTCGTCGGAAAGCGCGTACGGATAGGTGGAAACGCCGTGACTTTTTTGAAAGGCGAGATTTTGATTTAAATTTTGAACCACATAGAAACATAGGCCACATAGGCGCCTATGTTTCTATGTGACTATGTGGTTAAGACGAGATCTATGTTGCTAGAAGTGAAAGACCTGCATGCAGGTATCGAAGGAAAAGAGATATTGAAGGGCCTGAATTTGCAGGTCAACAAGGGCGAGGTCCACGCGATCATGGGGCCGAATGGGTCTGGCAAATCGACTTTGTCGAAGGTGCTCGCGGGGCATCCGACTTATGAGGTGATCTCGGGTGACGTGCTGTTTGAGGGCAAGAACCTGCTCGAACTCGAACCCGACGAACGCGCTCGTGAGGGCGTCTTTATGGCGTTTCAATATCCGGTCGAGGTGCCCGGCGTTTCGAACTCGCAGTTCTTGCGGCTCGCGTATAACGAGAAGGCGAAGCATAACGGCCAGGAAGAGCTGGACCCGCTGGAATTCAACGACTATCTGAAAGAGAAGGCGAAGATCGTCGAGATGGATCCGCAGTTTTTCAAGCGGTCGGTTAACGAAGGTTTCTCGGGCGGGGAGAAAAAGCGGAACGAGATATTGCAGATGGCGGTGCTGGAGCCGAAGCTCGCGATCCTTGACGAGACCGATTCGGGGCTCGATATCGACGCGCTTCGCATCGTCGCCGAAGGCGTGAACAAGCTCCGCTCAAGCGAGAACGCGATCATCCTCGTCACTCACTATCAGCGGCTGCTCAATTACATCCAGCCGGATTTCGTTCACGTGCTGGCGAACGGAAAGATTGTGAAGGAAGGCGGCAAGGAGCTTGCTCTCGAACTCGAAGAAAAGGGTTACGACTGGGTAAGGGCGGCCGGAAAATAATGACGGCAGAATTAGCAAAAGCAACAAATTTCGGAACGGCATTCCGTGAGCTGATCGAATGCGAGCAGAACGTGGATTTGCGTTCGCTGCGTGAGAAGGCGTTCGCGTATTTCGAGGCTACAGGCTTCCCTACGCCTCGTCAGGAAGACTGGAAATACACCAATGTATCTTTAGTGGTTAGTGACAAGTGGGTAGTGGATAGTGGTGTGAGTTCCACGTTGGATATCCCAGTCGACCTGCTTGGAAAGTTTACCTTTGATCGCAACGGATTCACGGCATTAAACCTTGCGTTCGCGGATGTAAAGGTCGTCCGGATCGCGAAGGAAACTTCTCTGACCGAGCCGATCGAATTCACGTTCGACGGCAAAGACGGTAAGGCGAGATTTCCGCATATCGTAGTGATCGCGGAGGCCGGAAGCAAGGCGACGATCGTCGAGACGTATGCGTCGGACGCGAAGAGTTTCACGAATACTGCGATCCAGATCATCGTCGAAGACAACGCGAACGTCACGCATTACCGCGTGCAGAAAGATTCGCCGGAGGCATTCAACTATGGCGTTACCGAAGTCACACTCGGCCGCGGGAGTTCGTACGACTCGACGAACGTAAACATTGGCGGCGGACTGTCGCGGCACGATGTCGAGGTGAAGTTTACGGCCGAGGGCGGCGAGGCATGGGTCGATGGGCTGTATATGCTCAACGGATCGCAGCACCACGACACCCACTCGATCATCGACCACACGGTGCCGAATTGCGTTTCGCATCAAACGTATAAGGGCGTGCTGAACGACAAGTCGCGAGCCGTCTTTAACGGCAAGGTCTTCGTCCGCGAGAACGCTCACGGGACGGACGCGCAGCAGTCGAACAAGAATCTGCTGCTGTCGAACGACGCGCGGGTCGATACAAAACCGCAGCTCGAGATATTTAACGACGACGTTAAATGCTCGCACGGTGCGACGGTTGGCCAGCTTGAGGAAGAAGAGCTTTTCTATTTGTTGACACGCGGTTTACCGGAACTGCTTGCAAGAAATCTGCTGACGTATGGTTTTGTCGAGCAGATAATTAACAAGATCGGAATTGACTCAATCAAGTCCGAGTTGGATGCAGCCGTGCTCAATCGGCTGAATGTGAAGTTGGAAGTATAAAAACTATGAGAGTTAGACAATCGCTTATTATCGAAGAATCAATTTTGAAACGGATCGACGAGATCGCCGGTGAGAAGCATCGGCGGGCTGCGACGATCGAAAGGGCCCTGACGGAATTCATTGCGCGCGAGGATAAAAAGGCGAAGAGCAATCCTCCGGTTCCGCCTCCGGCGACCGCAAAGTCGAAGGCTATAGCTTCGGCGGCGGCGAAAAGATAGTCGAGGTAGTAATGACTTCAGTAAAAACAAGCTCGGGGTGGGACGTTGAAAAAGTACGGAAAGATTTTCCGATCCTTCATACGGAAGTGAACGGGAAGCCGTTGGTGTATCTGGATAACGCGGCGTCGTCGCAGGTTCCGCAGGCGGTGATCGACCGGACATCGAAGTACCTCGCGGAGGAGCATTCGAACATTCACCGCGGCGTGCACTATCTTTCGCAGCACGCGACGACGGCGTACGAAGCGGCTCGCGAGAAGGTGAAACGCTTCATCAACGCGCCTGACGTGAACTGCTGTATCTTCGTCCGCGGCACGACCGAGGGCATCAACCTGGTCGCGCATTCGTACGGCCACGGCTTCATCAACGAAGGCGACGAGATCCTCGTCTCGCAGATGGAGCACCACTCGAACATCATTCCGTGGCAGGTCGTCGCTGAAGAAAGGAAGGCGAAACTTGTCGTGATCCCGATGAACGAACGCGGGGAACTGATCATCGAGGAGTACGACAAGCTGCTGAATGAGCGCACGAAGATCGTCGCCGTCGGCCACGTGTCCAATGCGCTCGGGTCGGTGAATCCGGTCAAGGAAATGATCGCGACGGCGCACAAGTTCGGCGTGCCGGTCTGTGTCGATGCCGCTCAGAGCGTTCCGCATTTTCCTGTCGACGTGCAGGACCTTGACGCCGACTTTTTCGTATTCTCCGGCCACAAGATGTTCGCCCCGACCGGCAGCGGCTGCGTCTACGGCAAACGCGAATGGCTCGACAAAATGCCGCCGTATCAAACGGGCGG